>JAKAKK010000006.1 GCA_021813525.1 bacterium | reverse complement strand
TAGCCGTTGTTCATTATATTGAATCCGTTCGGCAAATGCAGTAAAAATATAGCGCCGAGCATTACGAGCATAATGTTTAACGCTCCTATTCTCGTTAAAACCCCGCTTATCATTGCAAGGCTGCCGGTAGTTTCGGCAATACCGACAAGAACGGCTATGAACAGCGGGAAATGCATATATCCCGCAAATCCCTTAACCCCCGGACCGTCGAACCAGTCGAAAAGGATTCCCGTTCCATGGTAGAAAAAGCTCAGGAATAAGACAAATCTTAAAAAGAATAAACTGATGGATTCTTTTTTCATAACCAACGAACCTCCCTTTTAAATTTAACAAGTTAATTAATATAATTTTGCGTTCCTTATAAATAATAATAATTTATTAAATACATAAAGTCAATTAGGGAATTTTTTATTATTAAGTATAATAAAATATACTTAATTGACATTTTATATTTAAAATGATATTCTATAAATATTATGGCTGTAAAAAATAATAAAGCTTTTTGTCCGGCTCAGGAAGCATTTAAGATACTCGCCAATAAATGGTCTTTGATGATAATTAAAGAGCTTTCGGACGAAAATCTAAGATTTAACCGCATTAAAAAAAAAATAGAAGGAATTTCATCGAGAGAATTGTCTAAAAGGCTCGAGGTTTTAGAGGAAATTGGAGCTGTTGATAGAAATATAATTTCCATTAAGCCTATAATGGTTGAATACAGCCTTACCCCGGCAGGCAAAGAACTTACCGAAGCGATTGAAATATTGCATAACTGGACTGTTAAAAATAAAAAAGAATATCGCTAACGTTTAAAAGGCCTTTTTAAGTATAAAAAAAGAACCAGATAAATTTAAAATCCCTGATTGACATTATATATTTATAGATTTATTATTAACAATACGGTTAACCGTATTAAAATTTAAACTTTATTAATTTAATAAGGAGGCATTATGTCAAGAATAGTAAAGCACGAAAAGAAACTCCCGGTCGCGATAGAAGAAAAAGACGCAAAGTTTCCGATTTACGTCTGCGCATGCGGTCTTTCAAAGAATTTTCCTTTCTGCGACGGTTCGCACGACCATGCAAAAGATGAATCCGATGCCGGCGTTTATGTTTATGAGGGTGATAAGAGGGTTAAATTATAATTATTTATACCTTAATTTCTGGATTCTTGCGAAAGCAGGGATCCAGAAAAAGAAATGTCTAATGGTGATTTAAGATTTAAATTATTTTGGGGCAACCGTATATTTTGCTATAAGTCGGAAAGAATATTCCGTCTTATAAAACAATATTCTGTCCAATTGCATAAGTTTAGTTCCGTATTTAAAATGTGCAATTTTTTCCGCCTCCTCTAAATTAGATAAAAAAAGATATAAATTAATATTTTTTTTTAAGCCTAATTTTTCTATTAAATTTATAAGTTCGCCTGGGTTAAAAGCCGCCCGGGTAGTTATCGCGTCTAAACCGTCGTCAAAATTAAAAGAAAAAATATTCATATTTATACAGTTAAAATTTCGAAGGTTTAATTTCCTGGAAATATTTTTCTGAAAATTACATTTCTTATAAATAGATTCGATAGAAACTATATTTAAAGCCGGATTCATTATGTTGAGGACTATTCCGGGAAATCCGGCTCCGGAGCCGATATCCATTATAGTTTTGTCCTCTTTGTCCAGTATTTTAAACAGAAAAGCGCTGTCCAAAATATGCTTTTTTATAAATTCGTTTTCGCCGGTTACCGCGGTAATATTTATTTTTTTATTCCATTGAATAAGTTCCGCATATAAAACGTAAAACTTTTCAAGCCTTTCGCGGTCAAGACCGCCGCCGGGAATTATCCCGAAATTTTCGAAATGTTCTCTAATCTTATCTGTAAATATTTCCGGAGAGGTTTTTTCGCTCATAATATTAACGTTTATATATTTAAAATGATTTTATTGAATAACGGATTTCGTTTATGATATTCTATGGTAATTATATAATATAATAATATTCGATTTTTAAAAATAAAAATAGAATATTAAACGAAGCAGGGTTACGTGGAAGAAAATTTGGCTAATAAGACAAGGGTCCGTTTTGCGCCTAGTCCTACCGGCAATCTTCATATGGGCGGCGTGAGGACGGCATTATTCAACTATATTTTTGCCTTAAAATATAAGGGCAGGTTTATTTTAAGAATAGACGATACGGACAGAGCCAGAAGCAAAAAAGAGTATGAAGATTCTATCAAGGACGATTTGCGGTGGTTTGAAATTAACTGGGACGAGTTTTACCGGCAATCCGAAAGGACGTTTATTTATGAACAATATCTTAACGGCTTAAAAGAAAACGGTTTTATCTATGAGTGTTTTTGCACCGAAGAAGAAATTTTAAAATCGAAAGAAATTGCGGTTAAGTCTAAAAAACCTTATATATATAACGGAAGATGCGCCAATCTTTCCTCCGGAGAAAAAGAAAAATTAAGCCTTAGCTTAAAGGAAAAAGGCTTATACCCTTCCATCCGTTTGAATATAGCCAAAGTTTTAAAAATGAACCCGAGTTTCAACTCTATAGAATTTAACGATGCGGTTCACGGACACCTTTCTTTTAATCCAAAACTTATAGGCGATTTTATTTTAAAAACCGAAGATAACAGATTTGCATATAATTTTGCTTCTATTATAGACGATTACGACCTAGGCGTAACTCATGTCATAAGAGGCGAAGACCATATAAGCAATACGCCGAAACAGATTTTAATTCTTAAAGCCCTAGGCAAAGAGCCCCCCGCTTTTGCCCATATCTCTCTTTTATACGGAAAGGACGGAAAAATTATGTCGAAAAGAGACGCGGCCGCCAATATTCAATATTATAAAGAAAAAGGATATCTTCCGGAAGCCATATTAAATTATCTTGCCGTAACCGGCAATACTTTTACCGTGCATGAGTATAGAAACGGCAAGAAAGAAATATTTGAAAAAGAAATATTTTCCGATATTTTAGAAATGGCGGAACTTTTTGACATTAAGAAGGCAAAAGGTTCAGGCGCGATTTTTAACGAGGACAAATTAAGGCATATAAACGAAAGACTGCTTGCTGGCATGACTGCGGAAAAATTAATAAAAATCTTAACGGAAAAATTTCAAGCCGGAGACGCATTAAAAAAACTTCAAGAAACATATGGAGAAAGTACATACATAGAAATAATATATTTTTTAAAAAATGAATTTAAAACGGTAAAAGAAATTTTAAAAGAATTCGATATATTTTTTGACGGCTTTAATATAGAATTGGACGGAATTAAATATGACGCCGGATTAAAGACGGCTCTTTTAAATAATCTGCGTAATACGGACGATTTCGGCGAAAATTCGACCAAAAATATTATAAAAGAAACTGCTTCGGAAAAAGGCAAAACGGTTAAAGAATGTTATGAAACGTTAAGGCTTTTTGTGACCGGAAGGCTGGACGGTCCGTCTATATTGAAAATAATTAAATTTCTCGGTAAAGACAGGGTGGTCAAAAGGCTTTCGGTTTGATTTTTATAAATAGGAGAGATGTTTGGACCCGTTAAAAAGATTTCACAACGAAGACTGGCATACGCCCGAAGGCAAGCTTATAAGAGAGTTCGTATTCGGAATTAACGACGGATTGGTTACGACCGTCGGATTTATTGCGGGCGTGACCGGAGCGTTGATAAACATAAAGATAGTTATTATGTCGGGTTCGGCCGAAATTATAGCCGGCACGGTTTCCATGTTTTTTGGAGCATATCTTGCCTCAAAATCCCAGAATGAATTCTACCAAAAAGAGATTAACAGGGAAATGAGGGAGATTAAAGAAAATCCAGGACATGAAATAGAAGAAATTTATGAAATATACCAGGATAAAGGTTTTACCGAAGCTGAAATAGACCCAATAGTTAAAAAGCTTATGTCTGACAAAAAAATGCTTCTTGATTTTATGGTTCAGGATGAGCTTGGCATAAGCAGGGATTATTACGAGAATCCTTTAAAAATTGCATCTTATACGGGATTATCTTTTTTAGCAGGCGGTATCCCGCCCCTCCTGCCGTTCTTTTTTATTAAACATTCTATAACCGCAGTTGCGGCTTCGATTATTTTATCTATAACCGTTCTGGCCGTTACCGGACTTGCCAAAGCAAAAGTAACGAAAACCGGCAGGTTTAAAAGCGTTCTCGAAATGGTTTTAATCGGCGGGACAGCCGCCGCGGCCGGATTTATTTGCGGAAGGCTTATAGCGTTAATGTGAGGTAAAAAATACATTATGATAGTTTTGACATTTTCGTGCCCCGATAAAAAAGGAATAGTGGCGGCCGTTTCGAAAATACTTTTTGAAAACGGCGCCAACATAATAGAATCTAATCAGTACTCGACTAATTCGGGAGACAAGCCCCACTTTTTTATGCGTATAGTTTTTGAAACGGAAAGCCTTCGCGGATTGCGTAATATAAATAAAAAATTATCCGAATTTTCTTCGGCTTTTAATGCAGAATTTAAACTAACAGATGCCTCCGTAAAGAAAAAAGCGGCGGTATTCGTTTCAAAAGAAGACCACTGCCTGTACGAACTGTTATGGCAAAAAAGTTCGGGCGATTTATTTTTCGACGTTATCTGCATCGTGTCTAATCATAATGTATTGCAGTCCGTTGCGGAATCTTACGGCATACCGTTTATATATGCCCCATATAGGGATAATCGTGCCCGGCAGGAAGAATTTATAAAAAAAGAATTCAAAAGATTAAATTTAGAAATAGATTTTGTAATACTGGCAAAATATATGAGAGTTTTATCGGAGAACTTTATTAATTCTTTGTGCCGGAAAATAATCAACATACATCATTCTTTCCTGCCGTCGTTTCCAGGCGCAAAACCTTACGTGCAGGCTTATCAAAAAGGCGTAAAATTGGTAGGGGCTACGGCGCATTTCGTAAACGAAAAATTAGACGACGGACCTATTATAGAGCAGGATATTATAAGAATAAGCCATGGAGACGATATAAGCGAAATAAAAAGAAAAGGTAAAATCGTAGAAAAATTGGTGCTTGCAAAAGCCGTTAAGTTTTTTACCGAGGACAGGATACTGGAACATAATAATAAAACCATAATATTCGAATAAAAAGTTTCACGTGAAACAAAAATTTTGATTTATAAATTTAATTAATGTTATAATTGTTTTGTTCAATTTTTAATACAATAATTACATATAGGTTGATTTTATGTCGAAAGTCGTCTGTATTTCAAACCAGAAAGGCGGCGTAGGGAAGACTACTACAGCGGTAAACATTGCGGCTTGCCTTTCCGCGTACGAGAAAAAGGTCCTTTTGATAGACGCAGACCCCCAGGCAAATGCTACGAGCGGATTAAATATTGTCATAGAAAAATCCAATCCCACTATTTATGAATGTCTTACGGGCGAATCCGAAGTTTTCGATGCCGTTTACCCGACTCAGATGAAAAATCTATACGTAATACCCGCAACGCAGGACCTTGCAGGGATAGAGGTCGAACTTGTAAATGCAGGGGAAAGGGAATATTTTTTCAAAAAAAACATAATAGATAAGATCAAAGGCGATTACGATTATATTTTTATAGATACGCCGCCTTCTTTAGGACTGCTGACTATTAATGCCCTTACCGCCTCCGACAGCGTTTTAATCCCGATGCAGTGCGAATATTATTCGTTAGAAGGCATATCCAGGCTTATGCAGACTATTAAACTCGTCAACCAAAGATTAAACAAAACTTTACACGTAGAAGGGGTTCTTTTTACTATGTTCGACGGAAGAGCTAACCTTACAAACCAGATTGTCGGCGAAGTTAAAAAATATTTCGGGCAAAAAATTTATGAAAATGTTATACCTAGAAACGTAAAACTTCCCGAAAGTTCGAGTTTCGGCAAGCCTATAATTTTATATGATATAAATTCCAAAGGTGCGGTTTATTACCTTGAATTAACTAAAGAATTTTTATCTAAGGCGGCGTAAAAAGGACAAATATGGAAGAAAAAGAAAGGCATATTAAAAAAAACGTATTAGGCAGAGGGCTGGGGGCTCTTTTAACCGATTTCAACCAGAACGAGGGTCAGGCGGATTTAGACGGCAAGTTTTCCGTTTTTGAAATAGGCATAGATAAAATAAATACCGGTATATACCAGCCGAGGCAATATTTTGACGAAGATAAGCTTGCCGAGTTAAAAAATTCCATTAAAGAGAACGGGATAATTCAGCCGCTGATAGTCTCTAAATCTAAAAACGAAGGCGGATACGATTTAATAGCAGGCGAAAGAAGATATAGGGCCGCCAAAGAACTCGGTTTTAAAAAAGTTCCGGCGATAATTAAAGACGTCGCCGGCGTTTTAGCTCTTGAGATTGCCCTTATAGAAAATATACAGAGACAGGATTTAAACGTTATCGAAGAAGCAAACTGCTATTTAAGGCTGATAGATGAGTATAAATTAACCCATGAAGAGCTTTCCGTTAAAGTGGGCAAGGACAGGGCGACTATTACCAATATGCTAAGGCTTCTTTCCCTGCCCGAAGAAGTTAAAAAAGAGCTTATTTACGGTAAAATTACTCCTTCTCACGCAAGAAATCTTGTGGGTTTGTCGGACGATGAAGCGGGCATGCTGTTGAACACGATTTCCGGCGAAAAATTAAACGTCAGGGAAACCGAGCGCAAAGCCAGAGAATTTAAATTAAAGAATAAAAGGCAGAAACCCAAAAAGGATTTATCGGTATCTTCCCAGATTAAAAGTTACGAAGACGAATTGCTGGAAAAACTTCAGACCAGAGTTAAAATTAATTATAAAACTAAGGGAACCAAACTAAAAGGCAGAATAGAAATAGAATTCTATTCAGGCGAAGAACTAGAAAGAATAATAGAATTTATTAATAAAAAGTGATTTATTATTCAAAATTAGAATTAATATTCTGTCTTTCTATGCCTAAAATAAAATTAATAAGTAAGTCCCTGTCTTTATCCGATATTTTATCTATGCGGCATCCTACCCTGAATTTCGCGTCGTTGTCATTATGAGTAGAATGAATAATTTTTAAATCCATATGAACGGCTTTATCTAAAAATTTTACCATAGCATTTTTTAATATTAATCCGGGTTCCATAGTTATTTCTGCATTAAAAGATATGCTGTTCCAAGATAAATCATATACCGGATAAAAAAAATCGCTGTTTCCGTAGGAGGCGAAAATAAACGCCGCGTTATATTTATTCGTCGAAACTCTTAGTACGTTTCTTTTTTCGACTATAACTATTTCATCCGGCTTATAAATCAAAAAATTATTCTCTTCGCCGGATATTATTTCGTCTTTATATTTTGAAAGGAAATACTTGTCGGTTCCGTTATTGCCCGATTCGGCGTTTATTTTTATATATTCCGTTTTAGGAAGTATCTTGTTTCCGTAAAACGGCATAAGGCTGTCGATAACTAAGTATTTAGGCTTAATTTCGATTAGGTAGGATTTAAAAAACTGGTTATAAGGAAAAACCGTAATTCCAAGTTCTGTTCTTGCTGCCAAAATATCGTTAATGAGCCGGTCGATTATTTCATTTTTTTTTATCCGGATGGTACTTACCGTAAAATCTGCGCCGTTATCCATTTTTTGGAGATTTGCGTCCATATCGAATATTCATTCGTTTTAAAAATATTTATTAATAACGTATATTAATAAGCTTATTAAAATATTATCATAAAAACGCAGAAAATGTTAATTGCTTATAAATAAAATTGATATTTTTTACGTTTTTGATATAATCAAATGATATAAAGACTAATATGTAAAACATAAAAATCGTATGACTGAATTAATTATAACGTGGCAGGGACTTTTATTCGAAGCCGCCGCGTTCCTTATATTTACCTATCTTTTAAATCTATTTTTATTTAAACCTATAAGAGATATCTTAAAAAAAAGGAATGAAATTATAGGTTCCGGCAACGAAAACCAAAAATATTTCGAAGACTTAACCGATAGATTAAAACGGGATGCCGAAGAGGAGAAAAAGAAATTAAAAACCGAAATCAATAAAATAAAAGAAACCTGCCGCAAAGACGGTTTAGCCGAGGCAGGCCTTATTATTTCTTCGGCAAAAAAGGATGCTTCTTTAAAATTAAACGGTATAATCAAAGAATTCGACGAAGAAAAAAAGGCGATAATCGATTACTATAAGTCGAGGTCCGAAGAACTTGCAAATTCAATATATAAAAAGATTTTAGAATAAATATATGAACCTTTTCTGGCGCATATTCGATACGATTCTGCTGGCTATAGGAATTGCTTACGTATATATAAGATTCGGCGCGCCTTTTTTCGGCAATAGAAAAAAAGATATAGAATCGTCTTTAGCTAAAGCCGAAGAATACGAAAAAAAAGCTAAGGAACTTTACGAAGAAGCTAAAATAAGCCTTGCCGAAGTTAAAAAAGAGATAGAAGATATTAAAAAAGAAGCGGTAAAAGAAGCCGAAACGGAAAAAAACGGCATCATAGAAAATGCGCGGGTATCGGCGGGCAAAATTTTAAATAGTTATATAAAACAGGCTGAATCGGAAATAGAAAATCAGAAAAAACAGATATTCGAAGACGCATTAGATATGTCTTTTAAATCGGCAAGGGATATTCTGCAAAAAGAAATAGCCGAAGGTTCCGGCAATAAAATAAACGATAAATTTCTTAAACTTCAAGAGGACGCATTTGCAAAACAATCGGATAAGCAGGCGGTACGCCGCCGCTCTTTTTGAAATAGCCGCAGGTTCCGGGATAGTCGAAGAAATTTTTAACGACCTTAATAATTTTATTAGTTTTTGTTACGATAAGCTATGCCTTAAGGAATTTTTAGCGCAAACGTATATAGGCAAAGACGAAAGATTCGAGGTTATCGGTTTATTAAGCGGGGAATTATCCCTGAGCGCGTATTTCATAAATTTTATTCATCTTCTGATAGAAAACGAAAGAACCGGATATCTGCCGAAAATTTTCGACGAATATTCGGCTTTGAGGGATAATTTTTTAAATATATCGAGGGTTAAGGTAGTTTCCGCAAAAAAATTAGAACCCGAGGAAAAAAATAAAATAAAAAATATTATAGAAAAATCTTTGGGTAAAACGGCTGTTATATCCGAAGAGGTTAGCGAAGAACTGATAGGCGGATACATAATAAATATAGAAAATATATTATACGACGGCAGTATTAAAACGCAGGCGGATAATTTTTATAAATATTTAAAACAAGGGGCATTTATTTATGGCGATTAAGGCTTCCGAGATTACCGATATCATAAAGAGCAAAATAGAATCTTATACTAAAAATATAGATATTAGCGAGGTCGGCGTTGTTTTATCGGTAGGAGACAACGTAGC
>JAKAKK010000028.1 GCA_021813525.1 bacterium | reverse complement strand
TGCTGAACGAGGCTAAAAACGCATTATCCGATTCCATCCAAAAAGGAACTATTAACGAAAAGAATATAAAAGCCGCCGTGAAAAATCTTATGGCGGCGGAAGGCTCCGACTGGTTCTGGTGGCTTGGCTACGACAGCCCGCTGTTTTCCCAGTCTTCCATGGAAAAGATTTTCAGGAATTTCTTAAAAAATATTTATCTGACCGCCGGGATGCCGGTTCCGGAGAAATTATTCGAATCGTTGTCTTCATCTAAAAATATCATAGCGGAAATGGGCGGAATGATGAAAAGGGGGCATGAGGAGTGACGGTTAAATTTATTTTAGGTTTCCACTGCCATCAGCCTGTGGGCAATTTCGATTTTGTTTTTAAAGAAGTGCATATGAAATCTTACAGTCCGCTTATAAGGACTCTTTCCGCGCTTAACGTAAAATTCTGCCTTCATGCTTCGGGAATCCTTCTCGAATGGTGGGAGAAGAACGACCCTGAATTAATTAAAATTATTTCGGAAGGGGTCGAAAAGGGCGCGATAGAGATTATGGGGGGAGGCTATTACGAGCCGATACTCGCGTCCATTCCCTGCAGGGACAGGTTAAGACAGCTTGAAATGCTTAACGCGTCATTGAAAAGACTTTTCGGTAAATATCCGTCTGGAGCATGGATAACCGAAAGAATATGGCAGCCGGATATTATAAAAGACTTAAAGGAGGCCGGATTAAACTATGCTTTTTTGGATGATTTTCAATTTTTTCAAGCAGGCGTCTCTCCGGAAGACATAGATAATATTTTTAGGACCGAATACGGCGGGCAGTATCTCGATGTTTTTCCTATACACGAAAGATTAAGGTATAAGATACCTTTTGCCGAACCGGACGAATCTTTGAACGAAATATTATATTTAAACGGCAGATGCTCCAAACTTTCCGTTATGTTCGACGACGGCGAGAAAATGGGGGGATGGCCGGATACTTACGAATGGGTTTACGGCAAAGACGGAAATAAGGGATGGTTGGATAATTTCGTTAATGAAGCAAATTCAAATAATAATTATTCGGAGATAAAATTCGAACTTCCTTCCGATATTTTAAAAGAGGGCTCCGGCGGGGGCGGACGGCAGTCCAGGGTTCCCGTATATCTTCCCGTGTCGAGCTACAGGGAGATGGGCGAGTGGACGCTTTCGATTCCCCAACGGAACGCATACGAAGAGATAAGGGCACGATATCCGTCCGCTCCTTTAAGCGGAGGTATCTGGCATAATTTTTTGACGAGATATCCCGAAGCAAACCTGCATCACAAAAGAATGATGCATTTAAGCTATAAAATAAACTATCCCGCCGAAAACTGCCGCAAACACCTTGGCGACGCTTTAAACGAACTTATGAAATCGCAGGCTAACGATGCTTACTGGCACGGCGTGTTCGGCGGAATTTATCTTCCGCACCTGAGAAGGGGGATACATACCGCCCTTTTATCGTCGTACCGGATGTATAAAGACGCCGTTAAGGAACGCATAGAAAAAGAATATTACGACTTCGACTCGGACGGAGAAAACGAAATATTCTTTTCAAACGATTTCTGGTGCATAATATATAAGCCCTCCGCGGGTTCTTTTATCGCGCTGGATTATATAGAAAAAGGTTTAATACATTCGCTTGGAGATGTATTTTGCCTCCATGACGAATACGATATTCTAAAACTGAAGGAAAACGGCAATAAAAAAACGAAGGACGGAGAAATATACGGCGGTTCCGAAAACGGCGGAAACGGAGGCGGCAATCCTCCCGAAACGATACACAAAGAGGCAAAATATCCTTCTGATTTATGCGATGAGGACTTAATAACGCGTAAAGGCATCCTTCCGGCTTTCGAAATTTTATTTAACGGCGAAAATATTTATTTCGAAGACGAATCTATAGAGGAATATATAGATAAAGGAAGTATCGAACTTAAAGCGGGAGGCTTCTTAAAAGAAAACTCCGAAGGCGGCCTTAAATGCGTCGGAAAAACCCTCGGCGGCAGTGAAATCATGGTAAATTTAAATATAACCGCAGGCAGGTCGCTGGAATTTTTTATAGATTCCAAGGCGGAAACGGCTGGAAAGTTAGGCGTTATTTATAGGTTTGCGTTTCCCGGCGGGGACGGCCCTGCGGTAAATATCGATATCGGCGGGGACATAAAAGGGGTAAACAGCCGCATAGAAAAAGAAATAGAAACTGGAGCGGACAACCATGTATATTTAAGCGATTCTTTCTGGGGCGCCAAAATAATTATAAAAGAACGGACAGAAACTAAATTTCTTGAAAAATACGATTTGTTTTTTAAACCTCTTACCACCGTTTCTCTTTCCGAAAACGGATACGAGAGGATTTTTCAGGGGGCGGAACTTAAATATAGTTTTAATTTAACGCCGGGGGAAGATTTTAGTAGTATAATAATTATAGATGTAGAAAATATATAGAAAAGTGATTTGTTTCATAAAGCGCGGTTAGTTAGATTTGCTGGGTTTCGTCCGCTTTATCCGCAATGACTATGAGATTGCTTCGTCGCTAACGCTTCTCGCAATGACGCAACGGAAGTCATTGCGAGCATATCTTTGACTGCGTTTATAAAAGCCAACGGCTTTTATGCAGGCAAAGATGCAAAGCAATCCCGCAGTCATTTTATGCAGATTATGCAAATATAAATTCAGGTAAAACCGGGTCGGGAAAAATGAGCGAGTTTAATAACGAAATATGGTTTGTGGGGGCGGAAATGGCGCCGTTAGTCAAAGCGGGAGGCTTGGGCGACGTTATGGGAAGCCTCCCTAAAGTGCTGTTGAAAACCGGCATGAACGTCAGGGTCGTTATTCCTTACTACAAAAATATAATTCCAAAAAATTTAATAGATATCAGGGAAGTTTATCCGCCCGGCAAGGTAAATTTCGGCGAGATTCCTTTCGATTTCGGAATTAAAACCGGATTTGCAATGGGCGATATCCCCGTCGTCCTTGTAGAGCAGAATCATTTTTTTAACAGGGAGGATGTTTACGGTTCCCACGGAGGGGTTTGCGCCTATAAGGACAATCTGTGGAGGTATGCCATGCTTGCACACGGGGCGGTATATGCTATGAGGATTCTCGGCATTCCGCTGGTCGTCCATACGCACGACTGGTCGGGGGGGCTGGTTCCTGCCGTCGTAAGGCAGACTTTCGGGGACGAAAAAGTAAGGCTGCAGGGCGGGACGGAAGGCATATTGAACGCTAAGCTAGGCAGGCATGTAAATGCGAAAGGATTAAGGCCTGCCATAGTTTTTACTATCCATAACCTCGGATATCAGGGCGTTTACGGCATAGACGATTTTTACGATATCGGCCTCGACTTCAAATATAATTCTTCTTCGGCTTACGAACATTTCGGAACTTTTAACAGTTTAAAAGGCGGAATGAAGCTGTCCGACGTCGTTACGACGGTAAGTCCGACGTATGCCGGCGAAATTACCTCTCCGGGATTCGGATTCGGGCTCGACGGCGAATTGAAGAGCCTTAAAAACGAAGGCAGGCTGAAGGGAATACTTAACGGAATCGATTTAGATTACTGGAATCCTAAAACAGACCGGCTCATAAGCAGCAACTTGAATTTAAATGAAGATACATATAAACTGAAAGATTACGGCGAATGGAAAGATTTTAAGCTTAAAAATAAAAAAGCTCTTTTCTCCGATATTTCCATGCCTATGAAGACCGGCGATAACGGAGAGGTTCTTCCTCTTATAGGCATAGTAAGCAGATTAACGGAAGAAAAAGGCATAAACGAATTTTTAGACGCGCTTTTTAACTGGAGCGATTTTCCGTTCCAGGCCGTTATTCTCGGAAGCGGCAAAGATTATATAGAAGGAAAAGCTAATTATCTGTCTAAAATTCACGGCGACAAGGTTTATGCCATGACGGGCAGTTACGACGAAGCGCTGTCCCATAAAATATATGCGGCGGCGGATATTTTCGTAATGCCTTCAAAATTCGAACCGTGCGGCCTGTCGCAGATGATAGCTATGAGATATGGCTGCGTCATCGCGGCCGGAGATACCGGAGGCCTTCACGATACCGTTTCCGATATTATGGACGCCGGCGTAAAAAACCCGTCCGGGATTCTTATCAAACATACAAGCCCCGACGGTATCGCATGGGCGCTGAACGAATTATATAACCGCTATATTGGAGACGGCGCCGAATGGGGCAGTCTCGTCGTTAATTCCGCAAATAAACACTTCGGATGGGAAGATTCCGCGAAGGTTTATGAAAGCCTGTATTACGGCATTATTAAATAGAATGGTAAATTATATTGAATCTTACGATTTTAATTAAAATTATAGCCATAGTATTGTCCGCCGCCTTTTTAATCGCGCTTGCCGTCAGGAAACCGGGGCTAAGCGGTGTTTTTGAAAAAGCCGGCCTTTTCGGAATATTTTTATTTGCGCTTTTTATACCGCTTAAAGACGGTTTTGCCGTTTTCGGAATGGTGGCCGCAATTATATTTTTTATTGCGTATAAAATTGCCGAACGCGATATTTCCGTCCCTAAAACAGCCTTTAATGCTCCCCTTTTGATATATGCCGCGATAGTCCTGTCTTCGTTTATCTGGACGTACAGCCTGAAGGACAGTTTAAACGAAGGCGGCGAGATATTTTATTTCATTTTATTCTTTTTTGCTGCCGCGGGTTTATTAACCACCGTAAAAAGAATAAAATTTATGGTTTATACTTTTACCCTTTCTATATGCGCCGCGATAATTTACGGATTTTTTCAGGGAATTTTTATAAACGCCCTTCACTCCCAAAACAGGCTTACCGGACCTATCGGCAACTGGGTCGGTTTTCCGGTGCAGGTTTCTTACGGTTTAATCGTAATTACGGCTTATTATCTGCTGGATTTTAAAAAACGGGACGAAAAAGGCGGGATATCTTTTGTCGGGATAATACCTAAAGCCGCATCCGGCATTTTTTTCGGGTTTATCCTGCTTTTGGGATTTTTCGATATAGCGTTTGCAAAGGCAAGGTCGGCGTGGCTCGGTATTATACCGGCAATTTTTGTTTTAATGTACTTGAAATCGAAGAAGCTTTTTTTTGCGGCCGTTATTCTGCTTTTAGTATTGAATATCGGAATTTTTTCGGTGTCCAAAACATTCAAAAGCAGGATTTTTTCTATGTTTAATCCAAAAATATACAGGCTTGAACTGAAAAATCACGGAGATATAGAAAGCCATATCGCTTTAATAGAATCGGCATGGGCGGTTTTTAAAAGATTTCCGTTTACCGGCGTGGGAGTAGGTGCGTTTTCAAAGTATTTCGACGCGCATAAAGGGGTCAGGTTTCCCTGGTACTACAATCCTAAAACAGGTAAAAAAATTTACGATTTATACGACGACTGGCCGGAAAACGGCTATATGCAGGCGCTTGCGGAAACCGGAATATTCGGCTTTGCGGCGCTTATGTGGCTTTTTTTCATGGCCTTAAAAAATCCGTTTAAACTTTTTATAGGTTCGCGCGATATATTTATACGCAGAATAGCCGCAATAACTATAGGGACGAGCATAATATTTTACGGCTCTTTCGCAGGGGTATCGAACATGTCCAATGACGAACTGGCGAACTTATGGCTTTTTTTCCTGGCGATGTCCGCCGCCGCAGGTTTGCTGCCGGAAGCCGGGCGGGAATATCGGTAATACGGCCCTAATCCAGATTTAGGATTTTATATTCTGCATAAACGGCATGAGTTTATATCGGCCTAAGCGGGAATCAAGAATATAAAAAATGTTTAAATAATAATTATAATTACTTTCGATTATGTTATCTCAAAGAAGTAAAATCCTTGCGCAGTATTTTTATATATTTTCCGTTATTTTCGTCTGCGGCGGTTTTTTTCTGGCTTTTATTACATATAATCTGATAACCCCCGTTATTATAGGATATAAGCTTTATTCTATTTTTTATTACCTGTGGCTTTTAATTCCTATAGCCTTCATTTTTTATTTCCTGCTTTTTTTATTCCGAATGTATTTGAACCTTAACGGGGAAAGTTTTAAATCGGATATAATAAAGCTCTTTGAAATAACGGTTATATCCGTATTCTTGATTTACGCCGTTCTTTTTATGTTTAAAGTTACTTACGTTTCAAGGCTTTTTATAGGATATTTTTCCTTTTATTCTTTTTTATCGCTAATTATTGCGGATTATACCGGAAGAAAACTTGCCGTAAAACTAAAAAGGCGGGGATATTCCGCAAGGAATATCGTTTTGGTGAAAGGGGACGATTCGGAAGTATCCGCTGTTTCAGATTTATCGGAAAAAAGAGGCGCGGTAGGCATAAAAGACATACTCGTTTCAAGCGAATATCTCGGCATAAAATTAGTTAAAGAAATAAATAAGAAAGACCAGAACGGCCTTATAGATTTTGTACTGGATAATCCGGTGGACGAAGTGATATTCGATATCAAAGGCGACGAAATAGCCGATATAAAAGAAGCCACTTTACTGCTGGAGGAAAAGGGCATAACCGTTAAAATACCGACTAATTTTATACCGTTTAAATATTCTAAGGTTTCATTCGAAAAAGTAGGAGATTTTCCGGTTATCTCGTTTTATACGTCTCCGGAAGACGATATAAGGCTTTTTGCAAAAAGGCTGATAGATATAGCCGGTTCGGTTTTTGCGATTACAATATTTTTATTGCCGGCTTTAATCATAAGTCTCCTGATTAAACTGGATTCCAGGGGAAGCGTTTTATACAAGAGCAAAAGAATAGGCAAAAACGGAAGGCTTTTTACTTTTTACAAGTTCAGGACCATGTATTCCGGAAGCGACGAATTAAGGGAAGAATTGATAAAGGATTTCAGCAGGGACGGCATAGAGATAAAACTTAAAAACGACCCGAGGATTACTAAAATAGGAAAAATTCTGAGAAAAACGAGCCTCGATGAAATTCCGCAGTTTTATAACGTTTTAAGGGGGGATATGAGCCTTGTCGGCCCGCGTCCGCCTATGCCGGACGAAGTAAAGAAATATTCAATAAAACAGAGGCGCAGGATTTCTATGAAGCCCGGCATTACCTGCCTCTGGCAGATAAGCGGGAGAAGCATGCTGAGTTTTGAGGACAGAGTCGAGCTGGACTTGAAATATATAGACGACTGGTCTTTGAAATTAGACCTGATAATCCTTTTGAAAACCGTTCCTGCCGTTTTATTCGCAAAAGGGGCGCTGTAAATTAAAAAACCGTTTACTTTTTTAAAAAAATATATTAAAATAACTAAACATTTTTTAAATGAAACGGAATAGTCCGCAAGAAACATCCTTTTTTGCATAATCCGTCTATTGCCGTAAGATTGTCGAAAAAATCAAACGCCTGTTTAATTTTCATTATATAAATATAATTATTGATAACTTTTTACATTAATATTAATATTAATAATTAAATCGGGAGGATTTAATTTATGGGACAAAGTTTAACTAACAAAATTCTAAGCGCGCATCTTGTAAGCGGCAATTTAAAGCCCGGGGAAGAAATCGCCGTAAAAATCGACAGAACCCTCACGCAGGACGCGACCGGAACGATGGCTTACCTGCAGTTTGAAGCTATCGGCGTGCCTAAGGTTAAAACGGATTTATCGGTCAGCTTTATCGACCACAACACCCTTCAGACCGGCTTCGAAAATGCCGACGACCACAAGTTTCTGCAGACCGTAGCCGCTAAATACGGCATATTTTATTCTAAAGCCGGAAACGGCATATGCCACCAGGTTAATCTGGAAAGATTCGGCGTTCCGGGAAAGACGCTTTTAGGTTCCGACAGCCATACGCCTACGGCGGGCGGCGTGGGAATGATTGCTATAGGCGCAGGCGGATTAGACGTGGCAGTGGCAATGGGCGGCGGAGCGTTTTATATGACGGCTCCGAAAGTCGTTTTAGTTAAACTTTCAGGAAAACTCCCCGATTGGGTTTCCGCAAAAGACGTTATTCTCGAACTTTTAAGAAGGCTTACGGTTAAGGGCGGCGTAGGGAAGATTTTCGAATACGGCGGGGAAGGCGTAAAAACGCTGACCGTTCCCGAAAGAGCCGTTATTACCAATATGGGCGCGGAACTGGGAGCGACTACTTCGGTTTTTCCGAGCGACGAAAGAACTATGGAGTTTTTAAAAGCAGAAGGGAGAATAGAGGATTATGCGCCCCTTTCTGCCGACGCCGACGCCGTTTACGACGAAGTCGTGGAAATAGATTTAAGTTCGCTGGAGCCTCTTGCCGCCAAACCCCATATGCCCGACCAGGTTGCAAAGGTAAGCGAATTAAAGGATATAAAAGCGGACCAGGTCGCGATAGGAAGCTGTACCAACTCTTCTTACGTTGATTTAATGACCGTCGCAAATATATTAAAAGGCAAAAAAGTACATCCGGACGTCAGCCTCGTAATATCGCCCGGTTCGAAGCAGGTCTTCGAAATGCTGGCAAAAAACGGCGCGCTTGCGGATTTAATAGCTGCCGGCGCAAGAATTCTCGAATCTACCTGCGGACCGTGCATAGGGATGGGTCAGGCTCCGCGGTCGGGCGCAGTTTCCTTGAGGACGTTCAACCGCAATTTTGAAGGAAGGAGCGGAACCAAAGACGCAAAAATTTATCTTGTCTCAGTTCAGACCGCCGCGGCTTCTGCTCTTACCGGATACATAACCGACCCGAGAACTCTCGGAAAGGCTCCGGAAATTAAGATGCCGGAGAAATTCGATATAGACGATTCCATGATACTTTCGCCTTCGACTAAACCGGAAGAGGTGGAAGTTTACAGAGGACCTAATATTAAGCCGCTTCCGGTACAGCAAAAACTTTCCGAATCTATGGGCGGGAAAGTTCTCCTTAAAGTAGGCGACAATATAACTACCGACCACATAATGCCGGCGGGTTCCAAAATTCTTCCGCTTCGCTCCAATATACCGGCAATATCCAAATATGTTTTTGAATCCGTCGACCCTTCTTTCTCCGAAAGAGCTTTAAAGGAAAAGGGCGGTTTCGTAATAGGCGGGGAAAACTACGGACAAGGTTCGAGCAGGGAGCATGCCGCGCTCGCTCCTATGTATCTCGGAGTCAAAGCCGTAATAGCTAAATCCTTCGCGAGAATCCATTTCGCGAATCTTATCAATTTCGGAATATTGCCGCTGACTTTTGAAAACCCTTCCGATTATGATAAAATAGAGCAGGGAGACGAGCTTAACGCCCCGAATATTTTAAAGGAATTAGACGAACGCAAGCCGATAACTTTTATAAACAAAACTAAAGGAAACGCGGAATATAAGTTCAAATATAATTTGACCGACAGGCAGGTTAAAATAATAAAAGAGGGCGGATTATTAAATGAAACAAAAGCCCTTCATTAGCGTTAAGGCAATTTAATGCTTTCATCGGATTTCAATAAAAATATTAAAAGGGTTCTGGTTTCTTATAAAAAAGGCGCCGAAGAAGCGTTAAAAACCGCAAACTACGTATGCCGGCTGTTTAAGCGGAACGGTATAGAAGGAATAGTCAGGCCGAGTATGGGCATTACGCATTCCGATACTAAAGGCGTAGGACTTGTCGTGGTTTGCGGGGGAGACGGAACCCTTTTAATTACTCTCGGAAAAATTTTTCCGCTCGAAGTTCCCATTATTGGAATAGATTTCGGCACTTTAGGATTTCTCGTAGAAGTTCCGGAAAGGAAAAAAAAAGAAGCCGTCGAAAGATTCTTTGACGGCTCCTTAGAATTTATTCCGAGAATGGCGTTGAATATCGAAGTATTCAGAAAAAGCAAATCTATCGAAAAATTAGTTTCGTTAAACGAAGCGACCATAGCAAGAGAAAAAAGCATCCACGCAAGAGTAATCAATCTGACGGTTTCCGTAAACGACTCATGGCTTAACGATTTCAGGGCGGACGGACTTATAATAGCTACGCCGACCGGTTCTACGGCGTATTCTTTATCCGCCGGAGGACCCATAGTACAGCCCGATATAGATGCTTTTATTTTAACCCCTATATGCCCGCATACCCTTTCAAACAGGCCGGTTATTATAAAACCCTGCGAACTTAAAGTAAAAATTCTGCCTCAGGAAAGGGACATTTTTATTTCCGCGGACGGAAGAGACGGCTTAAAGCTTTACGACGGCGACGAAATAATAATCAAAAAACACTCTTCGAAAGTTTATCTTTCTACGTCTTTGGATTACGATTACTGGAATATATTAAGAACGAAATTAAACTGGTAAAAGTAAAATTGTTAAGAACGATATATATAAAAAATTTTGCTACGATAGACTATCTGGAAATAGATTTTTGCGAAGGTATGAATGTTTTGAGCGGGGAAACCGGAGCGGGCAAAAGCATAATTATAGAATCCATAAATTTCCTGTTCGGCAGGACTAAGGGGACGGATATTATAAGAACCGGCGAAAAAGAAGGCTTCGTCAGCGCGGCGTTCGATGCGGCCGGCGGGGAAACCGGAGCGGATTTCGCCGATATTTTTGAAGAAAGCGGCATTAAGGACATATCGGGCGAAGATATAATTTTAAAGAGAACTATTTCCGAAACGGGAAAAAGCAAATATTTTATAAACAACGAACAGGTAAATAAAAATATACCGGAGCGCATCGGCGAAAATTTAGTCAGGATATTCGGGCAGAACGACAGGCGTTTCCTTATCGAGCCTGAAAGCCAGCTTGCTTTTTTAGACAATTTTGCGGGAAACCAGGACTTGTCTGCCGCGGCAAAAAAACTTTACGCGGATATTAAAAAAATAGAAGCCGAGAAAGCGGAAGCCGCAAAAAAGCTCGACGGAATATCGCGGATAAAAACAATTAATTCGTATATTATAGACGACGTAGAAAAACTCGGCGTAAAATCTAAAAACGACGAAGATATTTTAAAAGACGAGCTTAAAAGGCTCGAAAACATTAACGGAATTAAAGAATTTATTTTATCTTCCATAGATTCGATAGACAACGAAGAATACGGAATCCTGAAACATTTGAACCCTTTGATATCCAATCTTTCCAAATTATCGGAACTGGATTCCAATTTTAAGCAAAAAGAGGAGCTTAAAAATGCGGAAACTATTAAAATATTGCTCGACGATATCCTTTTGTCTCTAGAAAAACATTCTTCTTTCGAATTCGACGAAGACAGATTAAACGAAATAAGGCTTAAAACAGACGGCATTATAAGCATAGAAAATAAATACGGCGTTTCTAACCTCGAAGAACTCCTGAAAATTTACGGCGAAGCCAAAAAAGAGTTAGGCGGCATAACGGAACTGGAACGCAGGATTTCCGAAATAGACGCCGAATATAAAAATTTGAAAGAAAAATTTATTTCGGCCGCCGAAGATTTGCATGCTAAACGTTTGAACGCCGCCTCTATTTTAGAAAAGGAAATAGAAAAAGAGCTTTCGTTTCTCGGAATCAAACCGGTATTTAAGATTGAGCTGAATATGAAAGATTTTGAAGAAGGTTTTTCCGAAACCGGATTGGAAAAATGCGTTTTTATGTTTTCGGCAAACCCCGGCGAAGAACCGAGGCCGCTTTCCAAGGTTGCGTCCGGCGGGGAGCTTTCCCGCGTCAGTTTGTGCATATTGAAGATTCTTAATAAAAAAAAGGATGCCGCGTCTTTCGTATTCGACGAGATAGATGCCGGAATAGGCGGGGACGTAGCCAATTTTGTGGGGGAAGCGCTTAAAGCCATTTCGGCGGTTAATCAGGTGATTCTTATAACGCATCTTGCGCAGGTATCTTCGTTTGCCGATAAACATTTTTTCGTTTACAAGGAAATAGAGGGCGGAAAAACTTATACCAGAATTAAGAGCCTCTCTCCGGAAGAAAGAGTCGCCGAAACTGCAAGAATGTTATCCGGAGATTCAAGCGGGGAAGCGGCGCTGAGGCATGCTAAAGAAATTCTTAAAAGGAGGGGTTTAGTTGTATAAGACGGCAAGGCAGAGATACGAAAAAGGCGGGGGAACTATTTTTTATCCTACTGAGATAGAAATCGAAACCGATGCGGAAGAAAGCGCGCACGGTAAAAGCTCCGGAGCAAATAACGCCCTCAAAAAAAATATTAAGTCCGGAACGGTTATAAAGGTCGTCCTGAGAAAAGCCCTTATGTGCGACGTCAAGTCGCTTTACAATCTCTTCTCGGAATATTCGAAGGCGGGCGAGATGCTTCCGCGCTCTATGAGCGATATATATGAGCATCTGCGGGATTTTTATATTGCCGAAATAGAAAACGAAGACGAAGAAAGCGCCGGCGCGCCGGGCCATACTCCCGACGTTATAGGGGCATGCGCGCTTACGATAGTATGGGAAAATCTTGCGGAAATACGGTCATTAGCCGTAAAAAGACCTTATACGAGAAAGCTTATCGGGACGGAACTTATAAAAAAATGTATAGAAGAGGCAAAGTTTTTTAAAATCACAAACCTTTTTGCCCTGACTTATAAGCCGCAATTTTTTCAAAAATCGGGTTTTAAAATTATCGATAAATCCGAACTGCCGCATAAAATATGGAGCGACTGCATAAACTGCGTCAAATTTCCGGATTGCGACGAAACCGCCGTAATGCTGAAATTATAAAAATCGAAGCGGGCGGATTCGAAACGCGCCCGCACAGTATAGACAAAATCTAAACTATGTATTATAATAAATAAAATTTACATAAATAAAAAATAAAAAAGGAGAAAATTGCGGAATGTTTAATATTTTCAGAAGGGAAGGGCTGTTCGGAGACGTTAATCAGATAACCCCTGAAGAAGCTTTTAAAAAATTATCGGAGGATAAAGGTAAAAATACGGTTATAATAGACGTTAGGGAGCCGCATGAATTCACAGGAAATCTGGGACACATAGAAAATGCAAAGTTAATTCCTATAAGGCTTCTGCCTTTAAAGATTAACGAGCTGAACGCTTATAAAGATAAAGAAATCATCGCCGTCTGCCACAGCGGGGCAAGAAGTTATTCGGCATGCTCCATGCTTAAAAGGCACGGTTTTAACAATGTATATAACCTTAAAGGCGGCATGCTTTTATGGAAAAAATCGGGATTAAAAACCCAAATATAATATAAAAATGAACAATAAAGGCAAAGAACGGTTTCAGGGGCAGGCGCAAGCCGGAGAGTTTTATGTTTTCGTAGTATCGGATTCTACGGGAGAAACCGCCGAAAAGGTTGCGAGAGCGGCAATATCCCAATTTTCTATCCCGGACGTACATCTTAAGAGATTTCTGCTGATAGATTCGGAGTTAAAACTTAGGGAAATAATTACCGAAGCCGCGGATAAAAACGCTTTGGTTATTTTTACCCTCGTCAGGGACGAACTTAGAAACATTATGCTTCAGGAATCCGCCGAAAGAGGCATAGCGAGCATAGATATTATAGGCCCGGTGCTAAATTCCATAGCAAATATTTTAAATCTGTCTCCGGAAAGGAAACCCGGGTTGATTCACAGGGTCAACGACGAATATTTCAAAAGAATCGACGCGCTGGAATATGCCGTAAAACACGACGACGGACAGAGGATAGACGAAATATCCGATGCGGACGCTCTTATACTCGGAGTTTCGAGAACATCCAAAACCCCTTTATGCCTGTTTCTTGCCCAGAGGGGCTTTAAGGCGGCGAATATACCTATAATAGACTCGCAGAGCATAGACGAATCGGTTTACGGCATCCCCAAAGAAAAGATATTCGGGCTTACCTCCGACCCCATTAGAATTTCAAGTTTAAGAAAGGAAAGACTGAAAAGGATGGGGCTTCCTCTTTCGCAGGATTATGTATCGAGGGAATCTATAGAAAACGAGCTGGCACATTCCATATCGATATATACTAAGCTGAACGCCTATGTTATAGATATCACCGAAAAGTCCATCGAGGAAGTAGCCGCAGATATAATTTCCCGCATAAACAACAAATAAATGCCCAATATAGATTTTAAAAAGAATAGAAAACGGGACGGATAAAAAATGGGTACGGACATGAACATAAAAGGAACAGACCGTGAGCAAAACAGTAAAGTTTCGGAGAAAGCGCCGAATAAACTTCATGAGGCGGCCGAAAGTTTCGGAAAGCAAAACGACGGTTTTGACGCCGTAATTTCGCTGATAGGCAATTATTCCAAGAAAAAAGGGATAAAATCGGAAGCTTATTTATTTAACGCTAAAATATTGAAGATGGAGTCGGAAGACGGCAGAATATCTAATTACGTCAATGCCGAAACGAAGGGCCTTAATATAAGGCTGTGCGATAAAAAAAAGGTAAGTTTTTCATACTGCCTCGGTTTTGAAGAGCAAAAGATTATAAGCGCATTAGAGAATGCCTATTCCCTCCTGAAGTTCATGGACGAAAACGAGTATTTCGATTTTGCCGAAAAAGACGCGAGCCTGACGGATTCAAGCCTGCCGGAAAAATTAGGCATTTATTCCGGCGACTGGAGCGGCATAGATATAAATACAAAAAAATCGCTTCTGACGGAAATGGAAGAAACGGCATATTCGTACGATAAAAAAATATATAAAGTCGATAAGCCTTCTTATTCCGAAACTTTAATATCCAAAAGGTTTTATAATTCCAACGGAGTAGATGTATCTTCTAAAAAAACTTTTTACGAGATATTTTTATCAGTCGCTTCGCGGGACGGCGGGGACACAGGTTCGGGATTCGATTTCGATTTCTCGCACAGCTTCGGAGCGCTGAAATTTAAAAAGGCCGCTATGAACGCCGCGAAAAAAGGGGTTGACCAGCTCGGGGCGAGGGCGGTGCCGAGCGGAAGTTATAATATAATATTCGATAACTTTACTTCGTCGGAGCTTCTAGGCTTACTAAAACAGTCTTTTTATGCCGACAGCGTCTATAAAAAGAAATCGCTGTTAGAAGGCAAATTAGGAGAAAAAGTATTTTCCGCTCAATTAGATATTATCGACGACGGACTTTTGCATGGAGGCGCTCTCACCGACATATTCGACAGGGAAGGCGTTAAGATGCAAAAAAAAATATTATGCTCGTCCGGGGTCGTAAAATCCTATCTTTACGATATAGAATATGCAAAAAGGGCGGGTTTGAAATCGACGGGAAATTCTGTAAGCAGGTCGTTTACTATGCCGCCCGATATCGGTTCGACTAATTTTTTTATAAAAAACGGCGGGACTAATATTTTAGACATGATAAGTTCTCTTAAAGACGGCCTGTATATAAACGAGCTTATGGGACTTCATATGGCAAAGCCCTACACCGGGGAATTTTCGCTCGGAGCTTCCGGTTTTTATATTAAAAACGGCAAAATAGACTTTCCCGTTAAAGGAATAGTATTGAGCGGAAACCTTATGCAGTTATTTAACGGCATAGTAAAAATAGCGGACGACATACGCTATTTCGGCTCTACCGGTTCCCCTTCCATATTATTCGAAAATGTTCAGGTTTCGGGAAAATAAAAGGAGCGTATTCACATTGGTAGTTAAATTATTAAAAAGTATTTTAGGGACGAGCAACCAGAGGGAGCTTGCAAGGCTGAAACCTATAGCGGCCCAAATTAATTCTTTAGAATCTAAATATTCGGGACTCGGAAACGATGAAATCAAAGGGATGACCGATAAGTTCAGAGACGAACTTAAAGGGCTTTCCCAGGCGGAACAGGACAAAAAATTGAACGTTCTTCTTCCCGACGTTTTCGCGGTCGCGAGAGAAGGCATCAAAAGAGCCCTTAATATGCGCCCGTTCGACGTTCAGCTTATCGGCGGCATGGTTCTCCATTCCGGAAAGATTGCCGAGATGGCTACGGGCGAGGGAAAAACGCTCGTCGCCGTTCTGCCCGCGTATCTTAACAGTTTGACCGGCAGGGGCGTACACGTTATTACCGTAAACGACTACCTCGCCAAAAGGGATTCTGAATGGATGGGCAAGGCGTATAACCTCTTAGGCCTTTCCGTTGGCGTTATAACTAACGATTTAGACGATGCGGAAAGAAAAAAGGCTTATAACTGCGACGTAACGTACGGTACCAATAACGAATTCGGTTTCGATTATTTAAGGGACAATATGAAATTTTCCTTGGACGATTACGTCCAGAAAGAATTAAATTACGCCATAATAGACGAAGTAGATTCCGTACTGATAGACGAAGCGAGAACTCCGCTCATAATTTCCGGCGAATCCGACGAAACTACCGAGTTGTATTATAAGGCCGACTCCGCCGTCGGTTTTTTAAAAAAAGATTTGGATTACACGGTGGACGAAAAATTAAAAACCGCGATATTAACGGAAGAAGGCATCGAAAAAATAGAAAAAGCAATGAATATAAAAAATATTTACGACCCGAGGCACTTAGACCAGCTTCATGCCGTAAATCAGTCTTTGCGGGCGCATGCGTGCTATTTCAGGGACGTAGATTATTTGGTTCAGGATAATCAAGTCGTTATAGTGGACGAATTTACCGGACGCCTTATGAACGGCAGGCGTTACGGAGAAGGACTGCATCAGGCTCTGGAAGCCAAAGAACGGCTTAAGGTCGAGGGCGAAAACCAGACTTTAGCTACCGTAACGTTTCAGAATTTCTTCAGAATGTATAACAAACTTGCCGGCATGACGGGAACGGCGGATACAGAAGCCGAAGAATTCAAAAAAATATATAATCTCGACGTAGCGGTCATACCGACCAATAAGCCGATGATAAGAAAAGACTATACGGATTTGGTATTCGCTACCGAAGCGGAAAAATTCGACGCGGTGTCCGAAGAGATTATAGAGAAATATAAGTCCGGCCAGCCGGTACTGGTAGGTACGGTTTCCGTAGAAAAATCCGAAAGGCTGAGCGCTATTTTAAAGAAAAAAGGGATACCCCATTCCGTACTGAACGCGAAAAATCACGCAAAAGAAGCTCATATTATCGCAAACGCGGGACAGAAGAAATCCGTTACCATATCCACCAATATGGCGGGAAGAGGCACCGATATCGTTCTCGGAGAAGGAGTTAAAGAACTCGGCGGGCTTCACGTAATAGGAACCGAAAGGCATGAGTCGAGGCGCATAGACAACCAGCTTAGGGGTAGGGCCGGCAGGCAGGGCGACGTGGGTTCTTCCAGATTTTATGTTTCGCTGGAAGACGACCTTATGAGAATATTCGGCTCGGAAAGGCTTGCGCCTTTCTTAGAAAGGCTTGGGTTGAGAGACGGCCAGGCTATCGAGCATACGATGATATCGAAGGCTATCGAAAACGCCCAAAAAAAGGTGGAAGGACATAATTTCGACATAAGGAAAAATCTCATCGATTACGACAACGTTATGAATAAACAGAGGGAACTTATATATTCGTATAGAAGAAGGATACTGCAGATAGACGAGCTTTCCGAGATTTACGGCGATATTATATTCGATATCGAATCTTTACTGGAATCGTATTTCGAAAGCTACGTTCCGGAAAAATCGCACAACGAAAACTGGGACTTAGAAGGACTTTTGGAAGTCGTGAGGGTAAGCCTTTCGATAGATATAATTTCCATGCCGGCGGAAATATTCGGTTTAAATTCTACGGCGGTTCCTTATGAAGCAAAAAAAAATGCCGTCGTCGCGGCTTTAAAAAAATTGCCGAGGAACGAGCTTTTTAATACTTTTTCGGATTTAATAAAGAAAAGCATAGATGCTAAAATAGCGTTATTTCCGGAAAAAGAAAAGGTGGATATAATTAAGGCGCTGTATCTGCAGGCGGTGGACAGCCTCTGGAAGGATGCCCTTACTTCTTTAGACGCTCTTAAAGAGGGCATAGGACTCAGAGGTTACGCGCAGGTAAATCCTTTGATAGAATACCAGAAAGAAGCTTACGGCCTGTTCATAAATATGCAGTTCAGAATGAAAGAAGAAGCGTTGAATTCTATTTCGACCGTTCAATTCGAGGGCAGCGTAAATGCCGGAGATATATTGGCGGGCGCCGGTCTTCTTTCGGACAATATCGTCCTGACCCACGACGAAATAAATTTTGAAACCGAAGAGAAGCAAAAACCTATAGTTAAACCTAAAAAAATAGGAAGAAACGAGCCCTGCCCATGCGGCAGCGGCAAAAAATATAAAAATTGCCATGGAAAAAATCAATAATTTTTTATTTTCGGGTAAGTCCTGCGGATTAAAAAAAAATAAAGATTTAGACGTCGGACTAATGGTTTCCAAAATTCCGCTCAGGGTCAGCGCCGTTTTTACCCGCAATAAAGTCAAGGCGGCGCCGGTTATTATATCCAAAAAAAATTCTAAAAATATTATCAGGGCGTTAATCGTAAATTCGGGAAACGCAAACGCATGCAACGGAAAATACGGCATATCGGACGCCAAAAAAGTCATGGAAGCGGTTTCAACGGAAACCGGAGCGGCCGCCGGAAATATTTTCATATGCTCTACCGGCGTAATAGGCGAAAGGCTTAACTTTCCTTTAATAGAACGGGCGGTTCCGGAATTAGTTAAAACCGCGGATAAAAGCGGGTTTCATGATTTTGCAAAATCCATTATGACTACCGATACTTTTACCAAGACGGCATCCTCGGATGTAACGCTTAACGGGGTTAAATACCGGATAATCGGAACGGCAAAAGGGTCGGGCATGATAATGCCTAATATGGCTACGATGCTTGCCTTTATATTTTCGGATATACCTTTAAAAAAGGAAACCGCCGACGAAATGTTTAAGGATTGCGTCGAAAAATCCTTTAATTCTATTACGGTTGACGGCGATACTTCTACCAACGATACCGCCGCTTTTTTTTATCCGGATGTCTCCGGACGGCCGGAAAAAGGCACGGATGCGGATTATAAAAAGATAAAAAACGCCCTTTTCAAGGTATGCTTAGAGCTTGCCGAAATGATAGTGAAAGACGGGGAAGGCGCTACTAAGTTTATAAAAATTACGGTTATGAATGCCCATACCGAATCGGGCGCAAAAAAAACCGCCCTTACCGTAGCGAATTCCCCCTTGTTCAAAACCATGCTCACCGGAGAAGACCTGAACTGGGGCAGGATAATGGCGGCGGTAGGGAGGTCGTCTGTTCCGCTAGAACCCGAAAAAATAGATATTTATATAAACGATAAATTAATCGTCCAAAATTCCTCGGTTTACAAGGGGCTGAGCAAAGCCGAGGAAAAAACTGTTTTATCCCCCAAAGAAATAGATTTTAAAATAGACCTGAAATGCGGCAAAAAAAAATGGACGGTTTTAACGTGCAATCTTACAAAAGAATATATAGACATAAACGCTTCTTACAGAAGCTAAAATATTGTGCATAAAATTTGCTATTTATGAAAATACCCGTCTTATACTACCATAAAATTGATTATCCTAAAAAAGACGCGGTATATAAAGGGTTGTACGTTACTCCCAAGCAGTTTAAAATGCAGGTGGCCCTGTTGAAATTTTTGGGTTACGACACCGTAAGCCCTAAGGATATTTTATCTTTCGTCAAAGGACATAAAATATCAGTAAAAAAACCTTTGCTGATAACTTTCGACGACGGATACGAAAATAATTATTTAAACGCTTATCCGGTTCTTAAAGCCGCCGGTTTTACTTCTTTAATATTTATAAGCACCGGTTTTATAGGAAAAAAAAATATCGTTTCCGACGAAAGGGAAAAAGTCAGGGAGGATTTTTTAAATAAAAGCGAAATTAAAGATATGTTTAAAGACGGTTTTTTTATAGGCTCCCACGGAATAAACCATTATTATTTGGACCGTCTCGAAGAAGGCGTTTTGCTCGGCGAACTTATCGCGTCCAAAGCTTATCTCGAAAATATTCTTAACGCTCCGGTAGATTTTTTCTCCTATCCTTTCGGCGCTTATAACCCTAATGTTATGAGGGCGGTTAAAAAAACCGGCTATCTTGGGGCGTTTACGACGGCAAGGGGCAAGGTGGGCGTAGGGGATAATTCCTACGAATTAAAAAGGATTCCGGTTAACGGATATAACAGCATTTTTAATTTTCTATATAAAATAATTTTCTTGCAATAAATGCGTAAAAATGATAAAAAGATAAGTTAAAATTAACCAAAATTCGTACCCGCTTTTTAATTTGTGCTTGAAGTGCAGTATCTAATTTATTATGGGGCGGGGAGAAAAAAGCGCAAAGGAGGCTAAAATGCCGTTTAACGTTACAATTAAGCAGTTGCTGGAAGCAGGCGTCCATTTCGGACACCAGACCAAAAGATGGAATCCCAAGATGAAACCCTATATATACGGGGCAAGAAACGGGGTCCATATAATCGACCTTCAAAAAGCTCTCCCTTATATTTCTGCGGCTTACGATAAGCTGTTAGAGACTGCTAAGGAAGGCAAGGTTATTCTTATTATAGGCACGAAAAAGCAGGCGAATCCCATCGTAGTCGAAGAAGCGAAAAGATGCGGCATGCCCTACGTGAACGAAAGATGGCTCGGCGGAATGATTACTAATTTTGCCACCATTAAACTTTCGATTAAAAGGTTAAAAGAACTGGAAGCCCTTAAAGAATCCGAAGAATTTTCCAGATTTACAAAAAAAGAAATGGCAAGAATGGAAAAAGAAATCGTCAAGCACCAGAAAGTTCTTAACGGCGTCAGAGATATGAACAGGGTGCCGGATGCAGTTTTCATAGTAGATGTGCATCATGAAATTATAGCCGCAAAAGAAGCGAGAAGGCTTGGGATTCCTATAATAGGAGTTGCGGATACCAATGCCGACCCGGAATTCGTGGACTGGCTGATACCGGGCAACGACGACGCCATAAGGGCAATAAAATTAATTTTAAGCACGATGGCGGACGCAATCCTGGAAGGAAGGAAAATTTACGAAGAAAAGACCGGTAAAGGCAAGGCGCAGGCAGTCGCCGAAGGAGTTATAACCGAAGAAACTTTTGCCGCCGCCGGAGAAGTTTCCGGAGCGGGCGAAGAAATATCTGCAGAGGGCGAAGAAGCCGATATTTCTATATAAATATATAATAATTAATATAGCGTGGAGGAAAAAAATAATTGGAAAAATCACAGAATATAAGCGCGGAACTTGTTAAAAATTTGCGGCAGGCGACCGGAGCCGGTTTCGTCGATTGCAAAAACGCTCTCGTGGAAACGGGCGGAGACATGGAAAAAGCCATAGAAATGCTTAGAAAAAAAGGGCTTGCCAAAGCGCAGAAGAAAGCAAGCAGGGAAGCCAAGGAAGGATTAATCTATTCCTATATACACGCAGGCGGAAGAATAGGGGTTCTTTTGGAAATTAACTGCGAAACGGATTTTGTCGCAAGAACGGCGGAATTTCAAGAACTTGCAAAAAATATAGCTATGCATATAGCCGCGTCGAACCCTCTTTATATAAGAAGGGAGGCGGTCCAGCCCGAAATTATAGCAAAAGAAAAGGAAATTTACAGGGAACAGCTCGCCTCTATGGACAAGCCTCAGGCGGTTAAGGAAAAAATAGTCGAAGGCAAGCTCGAAAAATATTATCAGGACGTCTGCCTGCTCGAACAGGCGTTCATAAAAGACCCGTCTAAAAATATTTCGGCTATAATCGACAACGAGATAGCGAAATTAGGGGAAAATATAATCTTAAAAAGATTCGTCAGATACCAGCTGGGAGAATAATGCAGGGACTCAATTATAAAAGAATACTGCTTAAGGTCAGCGGAGAGGCTTTGGCCGGCGAGAACAAATGCGGCATAGACCCGTCCGTAATAAATTTCGTATCGCGCGAAATAAAATCCGTTACGGACGCCGGGGTCGAGGTTGCGGTCGTAATAGGCGGAGGCAATATATTCAGGGGATTCGGCAAGTCTTCGAAAGGGCTCGGAATAGAACGCTCGCAAGGCGATTATATGGGTATGCTCGCCACGGTTATAAACGCGCTTGCCCTTCAGGCTAGTTTGGAGGATAACGGGGTAATATCCAGGGTGCAGACCGCCATAGCGATGCAGCAGGTTGCCGAGCCTTATATAAGGCGCAGGGCATTGAGGCATTTAGAGAAAAAGAGAGTGGTTATATTTGCCGCGGGAACGGGGAATCCGTACTTCACAACCGATACCGCCGCATCTCTCAGGGCTATGGAAATTCATGCCGACGTCATCCTTAAGGCTACGAGAATCGAAGGGGTTTTCAGCGACGACCCGTTTGTCAACGCGGAGGCGGTAAAATTCGAAAGGCTCACTTATATCGATGTTTTGAATAAAAATTTAAAAGTTATGGATTCCACTTCTATATCTTTATGCATGGATAACAGACTGCCTATAGTCGTTTTTAACCTGCTGGTCCCCGGTAATTTGTTAAAAGTCGTTAAAGGCGAACCCATAGGCACGGTAATCACTAATTCTTAATTTTTTGAGGGGCGGACGTTATGAATGAATCGGAGTTTATTAACGAGACGAAAGTAAAGATGTCCCACGCGGTTTCATCATATAAAAACGAACTGGCAAGGATAAGGACGGGAAGGGCATCTACGGGGCTGATAGACGCGATAAGCGTCGAATATTACGGCGCTGTTTCTCCTATAATAAGGCTTGCCTCTATTTCAGTTCCCGACAGCAGGACGATAACTATAAATCCATGGGATGCAGGCTCTCTTCCCGCTATAGAAAAAGCCATACAAAAATACGACCCGTCCTTAAATCCGTCCAACGACGGCAAAAGCATAAGCATTATCATACCCGCCTTGACTCAGGAAAGGCGGAAAGAAATAATAAAGCAGATAAGCAAACTTTCGGAATCCATTAAGCAGGAGGTCAGGAATTTCAGGCGGCTGGCAAACGAAAAAATAAAATCCGCGGAAAAGTCCAAAGAAATATCCGAGGATATATCGTTTAAAATTCAAAAGAAAATTCAGGAATTGACCGACGGCTTTATTAAAGAAATAGATGAAATAACAAAGCATAAAGAAAAAGAAATATCCGAAGTATGACCCTTAAAAATATCCCGAACCATATTGCCGTTATTATGGACGGAAACGGCAGATGGGCAAAGAAAAGGAATTTAGACAGGATATACGGACATATAGAAGGGATAAAATCTTTAAAATCCGTTATAAAAGGCGTTATAGAGCATAAAATAAAATATCTTACCGTTTACGCCTTTTCTTCCGAAAACTGGCAGAGACCCGCGGAAGAAGTCGATTCTTTAATGCAGCTTCTCGACGAATATATCAGGCTTGAACTTCCTTATCTCGTTAAAAATAAAATCAGGCTTAATTTTATAGGCAATATAGGCAGGATTCCCGAACAGTCAAAATCTACGCTGTTAGAGGCGGTAAAAAAAACAAAAAATTTCGGCGCGTTAAACCTGACGCTTGCTCTAAGTTACGGTTCTAAGGAAGAAATATTAAACGCCGCTTCCAAAATTGCCGAAGATTTTAAGGAAGGCAGAATCGATATCGAAGATATAAACGACGGACTTTTTTCGTCGTATCTTTACACGGCGGGTATTCCCGACCCCGATTTTCTTATAAGAACAAGCGGAGAACGCAGGCTTTCCAATTTTATGCTTTATCAGGCCGCCTATACGGAACTGTATTTTACTAAAACTTTATGGCCGGATTTCAGAAAGAAAAATTTAACCGCTGCATTAAAAAACTATGAAAAAAGGGTAAGAAAATTTGGAAAAACCGAGATTTGACCCTAAAAGATTTATATTCGGCATTATATTCGGAATAGTAATAATTTTATCTATCTTTCTGCTCGATATATATGAATTTTTTTTGGTATCGGCCGTACTGACCGCGCTTTCCGTCTATGAAATATACGGTATCTTCGACTTGACGGGGTATAAATATTTTATCCTGCCCGAAATCCTTGCCATATTAACGGCTTTTTCGTTTGCGTTTTTAAAACCGGACGCTTTCATATTTATCTTTTTTTTATCGGGTTTTCTGATTTTTTTCAAAAATGTGCTTTTCTTTAAAACGGATTTCGGCAAAAGCATATTTATAGATATATTTTCAATATTTTATGCGGGTTTTCTCATATCCTTCCTGCTGAAAATTTTTCAACTTTCCGGCGGTAAGCTTCTGCTCCTGCTATTATTTATACTCGTATGGGCATCCGATATTTTTGCGTATTACGGCGGAAGGCATTTCGGCAGACACAAGCTTATTTTTCCGCTAAGCCCTAAGAAAACGACGGAAGGAGCATTAATAGGTTTTTTATCGGCGGTTCTCGCCGCACTCGTTTTCAGGGCGTTCATAGACGATTATAAAAGATTCGGACTCGTTTCTTTTATAATTTTGTCGTCCGTAACCGTTATTGCGGGAATGCTGGGCGATTTAACAGAATCGTTAATCAAGAGAATGGGAGAAAAAAAGGATTCGGGATATTTAATTCCGGGTCACGGCGGCATCCTCGACAGGATAGACAGCCTAATACTTGCGGCACCTTTTTTTTATTATATAGCGGCCTATTATTTAAGGCATTAAAATTTATAAAAAATAATTTAATATGCGTAATATATTTCTTGCCGGTTCCACGGGGTCTATAGGCAAAAATGCCTTAGAGGTTGCGCTTGCGTATCCGGACAGGCTTGCCGTAAAAGGTATAGCCGCCGGACATTTTACCGCGGAACTTAAAGAGCAGATTATACGGCTTAACCCTTTATACTGCATTCTTCCTTCAAGAGCCGAATCGAATAAGGCAAAAACCGCGCTGAAAAATTTTAAAGGCGTCGAAACTAAATTTACTTTCGGCGAAGAAGGCCTGCACGAGGCCGTATTAGACGACGCTTTCGATATAGTTTTAAACGCTATAAGCGGTTCTTCGGGTCTTATGCTTTCTTATCGGAGCCTTGCCGCAGGGAAAGACCTGGCTCTAGCAAATAAAGAATCCATGGTAATGGCGGGGGATATCCTTAATGCCGCCGCTAAGTCTTCTAAGGCCGAAATAATCCCGGTAGATTCGGAACATTCGGCTCTCTTTCAGTGTTTAAGATGCGGAGCAAAATCGGACGTAAATAAATTAATCCTGACGGCTTCCGGCGGTCCGTTTTATAAGACTGACAAAGCCGATTTCAAAAGAATTACCGTGGATATGGCATTAAATCATCCTAAATGGAAAATGGGGAAAAAGATAACCATAGATTCATCCACTCTTGCAAACAAGGGGCTTGAAATAATAGAAGCCTGTTTTTTATTTAATATGGACGAAAAACAGGTCGATGTTTTAATACATCCTCAGGCGGCAGTCCATTCGATGGTAGAATTTAAAGACGGCTCCGTTATCGCCCAGATGGGCGAAGCGGACATGAAGGGGCCTATAGGCTATGCCCTGTCTTATCCGCGCAGGTTTAACGGGCTGATGAAGCCGCTTAATCTTGCGGAGATAGGAAACCTGGAATTTTTCGCGCCCGATAACGAAAAATTTCCGTTTTTAAACCTTGCAAGATATGCTTTGAGGGCTGGAAAAAGCATGCCCGCCGTTTTTTGCGAGGCAAACGAATTTTTTGTAAAATCGTTTCTGGACGGAAAAATATCCTTTAATAAAATTGCCGGGAACGTGGAAAAGGTTATGCAGGGACACAGGCCGTTTAAATTAAGCGGCATAGAAGACGTAATAGAAGCAAAAAGACAAGCCTGGTCGCTTTCTGAAACACTTATTAAATAAAAAGATGTCAGATTTATTTATTTTCGGACAATAACAAGAGTATATGCGTAAAACAATATGAAATAAATAAATCTGACACCTTTTTTACCTTTTTTAGACACCTTTTTTACGGGTTTTATATATCGATTTGCGTTATAATTGTTATATAATATTTATTTAAATCGATTGAACGGCATGGAGGATTTGCATCGGCTTATGATAATAGAATCTTATCTGGGTAAATATCCGAAAATCGACGAAACGGTATATCTTTGCGAAAATATCGTTATCGTAGGAGACGTAGAAATAGGGAAAGGTTCGAGCATATGGTTCGGTTCCGTGGTGAGGGGAGACGTCAACTACATAAGGATAGGAGCTAATACGAACGTTCAGGACAACAGCGTTCTCCATGTACAGCACGATACCGGGCCGCTTATAATTGGAAACGGCGTTACAATAGGGCACAGCGTCAATCTTCACGGATGCGAAATAGGCGATAACTGTCTTATAGGCATCGGGGCAATAGTTTTGACCGGAGCGCGCGTCGGTAAAAACTGCATTATAGCGGCGGGAGCTTTGGTTAAGGAAAACGAAGTTATTCCCGACGGTTCTCTCGTAGCAGGCATTCCGGGCGTTATAAAAAAGAATTTGAACGCAAAAGAAATAGAATCCATCAGGGAATCGGCTGATAATTACGTAAAATACGTGAAAAAATACAGAGGGGAATAGCCGGAATATACTATATTTTAATAAGAATGAACGGGGCTGAATCTTGAATAAACGCGATAAGACGGGGACGGCGGATAAAACGCCGACGGATGCCGATAAATTAAACCGTCCGCCTTTTAAGGCTTCTATAGATATAGGGACTAATACGGTAAGGTGCTTGATAGCCGGTTCCGGCAATAATTTTTTAAGTCCGGAATACGTCGATATGAAAATTATCAGGCTGGGAGAAAATTTTAAAAAAGAAGGAATTATAACCTCGGCGTCCATCAGGAGGCTGACGGATGCTTTAAAAATATATACCGATAAGATTAAAGAATACGGAATCGAACCGGGCGGCGTAGTTATAACCGGCACCAGCGTCCTTAGGGACGCGCCTAACTCGCGGGACGTAAAAAATATTCTTTTTAACGAATTCGGGCTTAAACTTAATATTATAAGCGGAGAAAAGGAAGCGCTTATAACGCTTAAGGGAATTTCGTCCTGTTTCGATAATTTAAAAGAGTTTTATTCTATAGATATAGGCGGAGGTTCAACCGAATATGCATGCGTCAAAAACGGAGCTCCGCTATGGAAATACAGCCTTAATATGGGCGTCGTCCATCTTACCGAAGAAATTATAAAATCTGACCCCGTTTCCAAGGAAGATTTAGGAAAATTAGAGCGGGAGATAGAAGAAAAATTATCTTCGCTGAAAGCGGAAATTCATAAAAGCGGATATTCGTTTGAGCCTCTGACTCTCCTCGGCACCGCAGGAACCGCAACCACCCTTGCTATGGTGGATTTAAAAATAGGAGGGTACGACAGGCTTAAGGTAAACGGATATTTTTTAAAGAAAGAAAGCGTCGCCGATATTTACAAAAAATTTATTAATGCAAAAATTGCGGACAGGTTGAAAATTAAAGGCGTAGAACCCGGAAGGGAAGACCTCGTTCTTGCGGGAGCGGCAATAATGTTAAAGAGCATGGATTTTTTCGGGGTTCCAGGCTTTAAGGTTTCGGAGTGCGGGCTGTTGGAAGGGCTGATTAGTTAAAGGGGACAGATTTGAAATCTGTCCCCTTTAACGGTTATGTTATAAAAATAATTTTAAGAGAGGGAAATTGAAAATGAAGGAGATTATAACGGAATCATTAAGTTTCGACGATGTTCTTATAGTTCCGGACTATTCGGAGATACTTCCGAAAGACGTCGATTTAAAAACGAAATTCTCCCGCAATATCAGCTTAAACATACCGTTAGTCAGCGCAGCGATGGATACGGTAACGGAAGCCAAAACCGCGATTTCTTTAGCCAGAGAGGGCGGAATAGGCGTAATACACAAAAATTTAACTATCGAAGAGCAAAAGGCGGAAGTTGACAGGGTTAAGAAATCCGAAAGCGGAATGATTACGAATCCTATAAAAGTAAACCCCGACGATAAAATTTCTCATGCGCTGGACCTTATGAAAAAATTTATGATTTCGGGCGTTCCGGTAGTAAAAGGAGACAGGCTGGTCGGGATACTTACCAACAGGGATTTGAGGTTTTCCGTTAATCTTAACGAGAAAGTAGAAAATGTTATGACCAAGGAGAATCTCGTTACAGTTCCGGTGGGAACGACTCTTGAAGACGCGAAAAAAACCCTTCACGAAAAAAAAATAGAAAAACTTCTCGTCGTAGATAATAATTTTAATCTGAAAGGTTTAATTACCATTAAAGACATAGAAAAAATTAAAAAATATCCTAATTCGTGCAAAGATTCTCTGGGCAGGCTAAGGGTCGCTGCGGCGGTCGGGGTTTCCAAGGACACCGAAGACAGGGTCGAAGCCCTTGCAAAAGCGGAAATAGACGCGATAGTGATAGATACGGCCCACGGTTATTCTAAGGGCGTTATAGATATGATAAAATATTTAAAGAAACGCTATAAAATGGATATAATAGCCGGAAATATCGCCACTAAAGATGCTGCGGAGGCATTGGTTAAAGCCGGAGTGGACGCCGTAAAGGTCGGCATAGGGCCTGGTTCCATATGTACTACGAGAGTAGTCGCCGGCGTGGGCGTTCCGCAGTTATCCGCAATTATAGACTGTTCCGTTGCATACGACAAAAGCGGCGTTCCGGTAATAGCGGACGGCGGAATAAAATTTTCCGGCGATATTTCAAAAGCTATAGCGGGAGGCGCAAACTGCGTAATGATAGGCAATCTTTTCGCGGGAACGGAGGAAAGCCCCGGCGAGACTATTATATATCAGGGAAGGAGCTATAAAGTTTACAGGGGCATGGGTTCTCTCGGCGCAATGGTCAGCGGTTCCAAAGACAGATATTTTCAGTCGCATATAAGGGACGAGTCCAAGTTCGTTCCCGAAGGCATAGAGGGAAGGGTTCCGTATAAAGGAACGCTTTCGGATGCCGTAAATCAGCTTATCGGCGGCTTACGCGCAGGAATGGGCTACTGCGGCGTCAGTTCGATAGAAGAACTGAGGACTAAAACCAGATTTATAAAAATTACGTCGTCGGGACTTAAGGAAAGCCATGTGCACGACGTAATTATAACAAGGGAGGCGCCTAATTACAGGCTTGACTGATTAAATGAAAAAAAGCCGTTCTAAAATACTGATAATAGATTTCGGCTCGCAATATACCCAGCTTATTGCCAGAAAGATAAGGGAAAGCAAGGTTTATTGCGAGATATATCCTTTTAATTCTCCGCTCGATAAAATAAAAGATTTTAACGCCGACGGAATTATACTCTCCGGCGGGCCTTCTTCGGTTTACGATAAAGGCGCTCCCGTCATATCTAAAGAAATATTCAAACTTGAAGTTCCTTTTCTCGGCATATGCTACGGCATGCAGATTATGGCGCATCTTCTCGGAGGAAAAGTGATACCGGCAAAAAACCGCGAATACGGACACTCCGAACTTAAAATTATTAAAGAAAGCAGGCTTTTTAACGGATGCGGAAAATCCAGCCGCGTATGGATGAGCCACGGCGACGTTATAGTTAAAATACCGGACGGTTTTGCGGTAACGGCGCAGACCGAAACATGCGATACCGCAGCTTTCGAGAACAGCGGGAAGAAAATGTACGGCCTCCAATTCCACCCGGAAGTTATCCATACCGCCTGCGGAACGGCTATATTGAATAATTTTTTATTCGATATAGCAAAAGTAAAAGGAGACTGGGAGTTAGAAGACTTTATATCCGGGAAAGTAGCGGAGATAAGAGAAAATATCGGCGGCAAGACGGCCATATGCGCCTTATCCGGCGGAGTGGATTCCACGGTTGCGGCCGTCCTTACTAATTTAGCCGTCAAAGACAGGCTCAAATGCATATTCGTGGATAACGGCCTGCTGAGGGAGACGGAGGCAAAATCCGTTATGAAATATTACAGGGACAATCTAAGTCTGAACGTTAAGCTCGTAAATGCTTCAGGTTTGTTTTTAAAAGAATTGAAAGGCGTTTCCGACCCTGAAAAAAAACGTAAAATTATAGGAAAACTTTTTATAAAAATATTCGAAAAAGAAGCCGAAAAAATAAAAGGGGTAAATTTTCTCGTTCAGGGAACTCTTTATCCCGACGTTATCGAATCGGTAAAAGTATTCGGAGCCTCAAGCATCATAAAAAGCCATCATAACGTGGGAGGGCTCCCTAAAAAATTAAATTTAAAATTAATAGAGCCGCTGAGGGAATTATTTAAAGACGAGGTGCGCATAATAGGAAAGAATATCGGGATACCCGGCGAAATAATAAACAGGCAGCCGTTCCCCGGCCCCGGATTGGCCATAAGGATAATAGGCGAGGTCGATAAACGGCGGCTCGACGTTTTAAGAAAAGCCGACTCGATTGTAACCGAAGAGATAAGAAAAGCCGGATTATACGACAAAGTATGGCAGTCTTTCCCCGTGCTCGTTCCGGTTAAGACCGTCGGCGTTATGGGAGACAAAAGAAGCTACGAGTCGGTTATAGCTCTCCGCGCGGTGACTTCGGCGGACGGGATGACCGCGGATTTTGCAAAATTAGATTACGATATATTAAGAATATGCTCTTCGAGAATAATTTCGGAAATAAAAGGAATAAACAGGGTGGTTTACGATATCACTTCAAAACCGCCTTCGACGATAGAATGGGAGTAAAACTATGAACGAGTTCGTCCACCTGCATCTGCATTCGCATTACAGCCTTTTAGACGGGGCGATTAAAATCGACGATATAATAAACAAGGCTATCGAATTCGGCATGCCTTCCGTCGCGATAACCGACCACGGGAATATGTTCGGGGCTATAGAATTTTACGAGAAAGCCGTTAAAAAAAAGATAAAGCCTATAATCGGCTGCGAAATGTATGTTTCTAAGTCCGATATGAAACTTAAGAACGCAAGCGAAAAATATTATTACCATCTTATACTGCTTGCCAAAGACGACGAAGGTTACCGGAACCTGTCCAAATTAGTATCTAAATCCTATATCGACGGGTTTTATTACAAACCCAGAATAGACAAGAACATACTCAAAGACAACCATAAAGGTTTAATCGCCCTGTCCGCGTGCATAAAAGGGGAAATTCCCTATAATATAGTCCAGGGAAAATACGATGCGGCGGAAGAAAGCCTTAAATATTATTTAGAGCTTTTTAAAGACGATTTCTATCTGGAAATGCAGGTCCAGGGCATGGAAGAGCAGATAACGGCAAATAAAGGACTGCTGGATTTGTCTAAAAAATACGGCGTGCCTCTCGTCGCCACAAACGACTGCCATTATCTTCTAAAAGAGGACTATGAAGCCCACGACGTCCTGTTGTGTATCCAGACCGGCAAGACGGTGGAAGACAAGGACAGAATGAAATTTTCGACGAAAGACCTTTATTTCAGGTCGCAGGAAGAAATGAAGGAAATTTTCGGCGGATACCCCCCTGAAGTAATTTCAAACACAAAAATGATAGCCGATAAATGCAATTTTTCGTTTAAACTTAAAGAAGGGCATCATTTCCCCCAGTTTAAGGATAAAGATAATAAAAATTCAGTTCAGTACTCAGAAACTTCCGTAGCCGATTTTTTTGAACGCGAAACGAGGAAAGGTTTCGAAGAAGTTTTTATAAAAAATCCTACGAAAGCCGCCGCCGAATCTTACGCGAAAAATCCCGAAGCATACGCGGCAAGGCTCGATATGGAGATAGAAGTCATTAAAAAATCTAATTTTGCGGGATATTTTTTAATAGTGTCGGATTTTATCAAATACGCTAAAGAGCATAATATTCCGGTTGGGCCGGGCAGGGGTTCGGCCGCCGGAAGCCTTGCCGCCTATTGCCTTAAAATTACCGAAATCGACCCTATCAAATACGACCTGATGTTCGAGAGGTTTCTTAATCCCGAAAGAATAAGCATGCCCGATATAGACTCCGATTTCTGCATAAACGGCAGAGACGAGGTTATTAAATACGTTTCGGACAAGTACGGCGAAGAACAGGTTTCGCAGATAATAACTTTCGGAACCATGCTTGCTAAAGCCGTAATAAGGGATACGGGAAGAGCTTTAAATATGCCTTACGCCGAAGTCGATAAAATAGCCAAACTGGTTCCCAACACTCTCGGCATAACCCTTGAAGCCGCCATAAAAGAAGAGCCTAATCTCCGGAGTTTAATCGAAACCAACCCTAAGGTAAAAAAACTTATAGAAATAGCAAAAAGGCTCGAAGGCCTTGCGAGGCATGCAAGCACCCACGCCGCAGGAGTGGTTATATCGAACGAACCCATCCATAACCACATGCCGCTGTATAAAGGAACGAAAGAAACCGACGTTATTACGACTCAATACACCGGAACGGATTTAGAAAAATTGGGATTTATCAAGTTCGACTTTCTCGGATTAAAAACTCTTACGGTAATGAACGAGGCTATCGCCCTTATAAACGATTCAAGCGGGCAAAGCGCTAATTTTAACATATACGATATAGATTTGAACGACAGGCCGACGTTTAAACTTTTAGCCGCCGGAGATACTACGGGGGTATTTCAGCTCGAAAGTTCCGGCATGAAAGAGTTAATAAAGAAACTCGTTCCGAATTCTTTCGAGGATTTAATCCCCCTCGTCGCCCTTTACAGGCCTGGACCTCTCGGCAGCGGCATGGTTGACGATTTTATCAAAGCTAAACACGGCAAAGCCAGAATACATTATATTCATCCGTCCCTGAAAGATATTCTTCAGGATACATACGGAGTAATGCTGTATCAGGAGCAGATAATGAAAGTGGCTACCAATCTTGCCGGATTTTCTATGGGGGAGGCTGACGTTTTAAGAAAGGGCGTAGGGAAAAAGCAGGCCGAACTTATTAACCAAATGAAAGATAAATTTATTTCCGGATGCAGGGCAAACGGAATAGAAGAGGCAAAATCCGAGAAGATTTTTTCCCTTATAGTTAAATTCGGGGAATACGGTTTTAATAAGTCCCACTCGACGGCGTACGCATATATAGCATATATGACCGCCTATTTAAAGGCTAACTACAAGGAGCATTTTACGGCGGCCCTTTTATCCAGCGAAATGTCGAATACCGATAAGCTGGCAAAGATAATAAACGAGGCGAAGTCCGGAATCAACGCCTGCGAAATCCTGCCTCCGTCCGTTAACGAATCCGCGGAAAGATTCGCGATAGTAAATACGGGAGCGGAAGGCGCCGGAAGACTTGCCATCCGGACCGGGCTGGGAGCGGTTAAAAACGTGGGTAAAGCGGCGATAGATTCTATTTTGCAGACCCGCAAAGATAAAATATTTAAGGACTTATTCGATTTCTGTTTAAGAGTCGATACAAGGAAAGTCAACAAAAGAACCATAGAAAATCTCATAAAAAGCGGGGCTTTGGATATTGCCGGAGAGTCGAGAAAATGGATGCTCGATAATTTAGAAGCGGTGATGGAGGAAACCGTCCGCAAAAGGGAAAAAGAAGATTCCGGGCAGGTAGATTTATTTGCCTCCTTAGGCGATAACGTTAATTATGCCCAAGGCAAAGACGAGTCTTATTTAAAGATTTCCGGAGAAAAGGACGATAAAAAATCGATACTCGCTTTCGAAAAAGAATCGCTCGGATTTTATCTTTCGGGCCACCCGTTGGACGGCTACGAGGAAAAGATTAAACTGCTCGGCATAAAATCGGTTGCCGATATAGTATCGGAATATATAAACGGCCTGCGCAAAGGCGGTCCGGAGCGGCCGGACGTACCGAACGGCCGGTCCCGCGGCGCGGCGGACAAGGATAATACGTATAAAATGGCAGGAGTCATAAATCAGCTGAAAGTGCATAAAACGAGAAATAACGACAAGATGGCCTCGTTTATATTAAACGATAAGAACTCGAACGTCGAAGCCGTTTTTTTTCCTAAAAACTTTTTAAAGTACGAAGAAATATTAGGAACAAATCAGCCCGTAATCTTGACCGGCAGAATCGATTTTTCGGGGCTGAATACATCCGGAAATACGGGAGACGTATTGGAACCGGCCGGAGCGGCAGGCGAAGACGCCGCGGAAAACGACGCCGCCCAAAACGGCAAAAATAAACCGGAAACCGGAAAGACGGAGTACGGCGCGGGCTACGACGACATGGATTTGGATATTAAAGTTATAGGAGAAAGCATCGAACTCTTAGACGAGGTTAAGGTAAAAAGGCAGGCAAGGCAGGAAGATGAAGTGTGTATTATAGAAATAAACGAAAATGCGGCTTTCTTCGAAGCCGGAGAATTTAGAAACTTTCTTTCGGAGATAAAAAACAGCCTTTCGGACTCAAAAGGCAATTCTAAAGTAATATTAAGAATGTCCGGATATAATATAGTGCTCAAAGAGAGTCTCGGGGTGGACAAGGCATTGCTGAAATCAAAATCCCTGCCGGACTATTTGAATATTATATAATAGGTGGTATAATAAAAAACTGATACGCTTTTTGATAACTAAAATACTATAATAGTAATATAAAACAAAATAAATATTTATGGCCATACAGTATCTCGAATTTGAAAGACCTATAATCGAACTCGAACAGAAGATAGAAGAGTTAAAGACGTTTAACCTGGGAGGCTTTGCCAACGTGGACGACGAGATAAAAAATCTCGAAGCCAAAAAGGACAAACTTACGCGTGATATATTTAAAAATATAAACAGCTGGCAGATTACCCAGTTGTCCCGCCATCCTTTGAGGCCTTATACTATGGATTATATAGATTTAATGGCCGAAAATTTTGCCGAACTCCACGGAGACAGGTTGTTTATGGACGATAAGGCCGTAGTCGGCGGCTTCTGCTTTATTAAAGACGGCGCCTCCGGTTACAGGCAGAGGGCGCTTATAGTGGGGCACCAGAAAGGGCGCAACACAAAAGATAAAATGTGCAGAAATTTCGGCATGCCCCATCCGGAAGGCTACAGAAAAGCGCAGAGGCTGTTTAAGCTCGCGGAAAAATATTCTATCCCGATAGTTACGCTGATAGACACGCCCGGCGCGTATCCGGGTTTAGGAGCGGAAGAAAGGGGGCAGTCGGAGGCGATAGCAAAAACAATATATACTTTATTAAATGTTTCCGTTCCCGTTATATCCGTAATAATAGGGGAAGGCGGAAGCGGGGGAGCGCTTGCCTTCGGAACGGGGAACAGAGTTTTGATGATGGAGTATTCGGTTTATTCGGTAATATCGCCGGAAGGATGCGCGTCTATCCTGTATAAAGATACTTCTAAAACCGCGGATGCCGCCAATTCTTTAAAGCTTACGGCAAAAGACCTGTTAAACGATTCTAAAGTTATCGACGGCATTATACCCGAGCCTCTCGGCGGAGCGCACAGAAATATAAAACTCGCGTCGGAAAACCTTAAAAAAGCTATTTTGGAGAATATCGAAGAACTTAAAGAATACGGGGGAGAGGATTTAAGAAACGAAAGAATAAAAAAATTCGCTAATTATTAATTTAACTTAATTTAACCGGTATGAATTATAATTTTATTTTTTTAACATGGTGGTAGAATATCCCGATATAGCATATTTTTTATCCAAAGACCTTATATCTAAAAATACAAGGGACGAAATTTACGAAAAAATTTCCGTTACAGCGGCAACTTTTATAAAAAGCGACCTCGTAACCATATTTATGCTTAACGAGGACACCGAAAAGATAGCATGCGTTAAGTATTATCAAGGCGGCAAATTTATAAAAAAAGATTTCGAGATAATGCTCGGAGAGGGATTAATAGGTTCGGTCATAGAGAACGGCGAACCGTTGGCCAGCGGCAATCTTAAATCCGACCTGTCCGATATATATTACGAACTGGAAAAACAGTTTACCGATATGTCGTCTATGCTGAGCGTTCCAATCTATGCGGGGACGCTTGTTCTGGGAGCTTTAAATATATACAGGAAGGATACGCACGATTTTTCCGAAGAAGAAACCAAAATCGCAAAATTCATAGCCATGATGGGAGGTATTTTCATATACAGCCTCACTTTATACGAAAACGCCAACCTTTTATATTTAAGGCAGAAAGAAGAAAGCCAGAAAATCGCCAATCTTCTCGAAGTTTCCAAGCTTGTTTCGTCTTCCCTTGACCTTTCGAGCATTATAGACCATTCCGTAAAAAGATTGATTAATTTTACCAAAACGGATTCAGCCTTAGTGTATCTTAAGGATAAAGACAAAGAAGAGAGCAAATTTTGCTATGAATTTTTTAACTGCAATATGACCGGATGCTCCATATTCGGAGGAAATATAAACTGTTACAATATGACAGAATTCGAGTGTCCCTTCGTGAAATGCCCTCCCGAATCTAAAATATTGCAAAAATGCGTAAACTGCCCGTTTCTTAAAAATACGACCCTAAAATTATTTAAGGGTTATAATATGGAAGGTTCGTTTTACGGTCGCGAACTCATTAAATTAGAAGACTGCAAATGCTTAAAAGCATTAAGCTCGGATTATCCTACTATTAACTATTACGATGGAAACGGCGCGGTTTATAACGATAATGCCTGCGGCTGCCACTTCAAAGATATTCCTAAAGAGACGTTTATCGGGATACCCGTTAAAACGGATAAGGATTTCCTGGGGTTAATTTTTCTTTTCGGCAAAAAACGGACGGATTACTCGGTCGAAACCGTAGATTTCATATCCAATATTTCAAACATAATTTCCGTCGCGGCATATAATGCGCAGACGCTGAATTATATCGAAGAAGAACATTTTGAAACTATAAGTTCCATATCGGAGGCCATAGAAGCCAGAGACACATATACCAGGACCCACGGCGACAGGCTCATAGATTACGGGGTAGCGGTAGCAAAAGAACTCGGATTAAGCGATAATGAAATAAAAAATATCAGATACGCGGCGGCAATGCACGACGTCGGAAAAATAGGCATAAAAGATTCCATATTAAATAAACAGGGAAAACTGACCGACGAAGAATATAAAGAGATTAAAAAGCATCCCGAAATAGGCTATAACATGCTTAGAAAAATAAAATTTTTAAGCCACATAGCAAACGACGTTCTGCACCATCAGGAAAGATACGACGGCAAAGGCTATCCCGCCGGACTTTCCGGAGAAGATATACCGGTAGCTTCAAGGATAATAGCGGTAGTGGATACTTTCGACGCTATGACTACCGACAGGCCGTATAGGAAGGCTCTCGCGGCAGATACCGCATTGGAAGAGATTAAGAAAAATTCCGGAACCCAGTTCGACCCTAAAGTCGTAGAAGCGTTTCTGAAAGCGGTAAAATCCTTAAATGACAAACGGTAAAGCAAAATTCATCATGATTCAGGGAAAAAGGTGTCGGGAAAAAGGTGTCGAAAAAGGTGTCAGATTTATTTATTTCGTTTCGCTTTCTGCATATAACCGATTTATTGTCCGAAAATAAATAAGAATCTGACACCTTTTTTCTTTGTAAGGCGCATAATTCCGAATATTTTTTAACGGCTATCATATGGTAAGCGGTAAAGCAAAATTCATCATGATTCAGGGAACGTCGAGTTCCGCGGGGAAAAGCGCCTTGACGGCCGGATTGCTCAGGTATTTCTCCGGCAGGGGCGTTAACTGCTCGCCTTTTAAGCCCCAAAATATGTCCCTTAACAGTTTCGTCACCGAAGACGGTTTTGAAATTGCCGTGTCGCAGGCAGTCCAATCGGAAGCGGCTTTTAAAAAACCTTTAAGACAGATGAACCCCATCTTAATAAAACCTTCGTCCGATACGGAAATGCACCTGATAGTCGATGGAAAACACTTCGGCAATATGAATTTTAAGGACTACAACCGCAGAAAAGATTTTTTTCTAGGCAAAGCCGTCGCTTCTTTTGAATTTTTAGCAGGCTCAAACGACCTCGTAGTCATAGAAGGAGCGGGAAGCCCAGCTGAAATAAACCTGTTTAAATACGATATAGCAAATATGGGTTTTGCCGAAATTTACGATATTCCGGTAATTCTTGCCGCCGATATAGAAAGAGGCGGGGTTTTTGCTTCAATATACGGAACGGTTAAGCTTCTTCCTCCAAAGTGGAGGAAACTGGTGAGAGGCTTCATTATAAATAAATTCAGGGGCGACGTTTCTATACTCGAGCCTGGAATCAGGCAGATGGAAAAAAAACTCAAAATACCTTGCCTCGGCGTTATTCCGCATATAAAAAATCTGCATATCGAAGCGGAAGACAGCCTTAATTTTAAGAAACGCGGCATTTACGCCGGCGGTGCGGCAAACGGCGGAGACGAAGCCGGGGACGGCCGGCTGAATATCGGAATAGTCCGGTTAAACCATATTTCTAATTTTAACGAATTCGACCCTCTTTTTTTCGACGAAAGGCTGTCCGCCGGATTTTTCGACGGCGTTCCTTCAAAAGCGGACGAATTCGATATGATAATAATCCCCGGGTCGAAATCTACCGCCGCGGATTTAGCCGCCCTTAAAGATTCGGGGTTGTTCGATTATATAAAGCGTTTCGGGAAAAGCGGGAAAGGCATTATTATGGGGATATGCGGCGGATTTCAGATGATGGGGAAACGGATAACCGACCCGCATAATTTGGAATCCGCCGCAGGTTCCCTTTCCGAAAGCGGAATATCGGGCTTCGGATTTTTTAATACGGAAACGGAATTATCGAAAGAAAAAATATTAGCCAGCCAAAAATACAGGTTTAAATTTAACGTCAACGCCTGCAGGCCTTTTCTGGACGGATACGAAATTCATAACGGCAGGACGTTTTTTTCTAAAAATTATTGCGGCGGCGGTATAGCCTCGGATATATTCGAACCGGCTGAAGGAAAAGATGCCGGCGGTTTTTTGCCGGAAGCGGGCATTTTATCGATTTTATCCGAAGATAAAAGAAAAATAGGAACATACGTTCATGGCTTATTCGGCAACGAAATATTTAAAGATTTTATAATTGAATTGCTAAATAAAAGCATTAAAAATGAAAAAAATGAAAATGAAGGGAAAAAAAATAGTTCCGGAGGCGGTAAAAGAGAAACCGGAAGGCGTTCCTATGAGGCGGTTAAAAACGACGGTTTCAATCTTTTATCCGAAAATATAGAAAAGCATATAAATATCGGATTGCTGAAATCTATCGCCGGTATTTAATCCGAAAATAAAGCCTTAGAAGAATTTTTTAGACGACAGATACGTTCCGGCGATGCCCGATATTATGGCTATTAAAAATACGACGGCTATTTGCTGAGGATTTAAAAAAATTATTTTTATGCGGAAAAATTCCAGAAAACTGTCGAATTTATAAAATATAAATATTTTATAAATTGCGAAAAGAAGCAGGATGGAAACTAAAAAAGATAAAACGGTTCCTATTTCTCCCTCTATGAACATCGGTATCCTGATGTAATTATTCGTAGCTCCAATCAGCCTTAATATTTCAATCTCGCCCTGTTTCCTAAGTATAACTAGTTTTATTGCGCTGTACGATATAAAAATAGACAATATAAATAAAAACAGAAAAAGAATAAGCCCTACGACTTTAGTAAAAAACATAAACTGGACTATCCTGTTCTGAAGCATTTTATTGTAGTAAACTAATTTTACGCCTTTCAAAGATTTTAGCCGCAAATAAATATTGCTTAAAAATATACCGCTGACGGCGTTATCTTTAAAATTAATTTTTATAAAAGCCGGCAGATTATCGGGGTTCATATTTTTTAATATGGATTTAAGATGTTTTACCCTTTTTTCCAAAAATTTCATCGAGGATTTATCGCTGTAATATACCGTGCTTTTAACGCCGTTAAGTTTGCCTATGAAATTAAGGACATTATCTTTTTTTGCGTTATTTTTCAGAAAAACGAGCATTACGTTGCTTTTCCGGAAAGTACTCATATAGCTATAAATATTTATATAGCAGAGAAGTAAAAAGAGCATTATAAAGAAGGAAAAAGACATTATCAGGAAAGCGAAGGCGTTGCCCGAAATATTCGATTTAATATTTAATGCCGCAATTTTAAAATAGTTTGCGAAATAATTAACTCTTTGTGATATCAATTACCCGGGCCCTTCCCATTTTTATAAGATTTTTATCGTGCGTTGCCAGCATTACGGTAGTTCCTTTGTTATTGAAAGATTTTATTATATCTATTATAATCCTGGAAGTTTCTTCGTCTAAGTTTCCGGTAGGCTCGTCTGCAAGCAGAACCTGGGGATTCTGGACGAGCGCCCTTGCGATGGCGACCCTTTGCTGTTCTCCGCCGGATAAACTTAAAGGAAATTCGTCTTTCTTAGTATAAAGCTCCACGGCTTTTAATATTTCCGAAACATTCTTTATTATTACGTCGCCGAAGATTCCTGAAACTTCGAGTCCGAGGGCGACGTTCTGAAACACGGTTCTGTTAGGCAGAAGTTTGAAATCCTGAAACACGAAGCCTATTTTTCTTCTTAAAAAAGGTATATCCCGCGGCTTTAAACCCTGAAGCTCCGTCCCTAAAAATTTTACCGCTCCGTGAGAGGGGCTTTCTAAAGCTATAAGCATTTTTAAAGTGGTGGTTTTGCCGGCGCCGGACGGCCCGGTTATAAAAATAAATTCTCCTTTGTTGACGGTAAAATTCAGGTCCCTTAAAATATAGTTTTTATCGTAATTTTTATATACGTGGCTGAATTCTATCAAATTTACGCACCTTTATTTTTTTAAATATTCGTCTATATTTTTTCTCAATTTTACGGCTGCTTCCGCGGGGTTCGCGGCATTCGAAACCGCGCCTATTACGGCAATTCCGCTTACGCCCGCCGGGGCGAGTTCTTTAATATTAAACTCGTTTATCCCGCCGATAGCTATTGCCGGTATATTAACGGCTCCGCATATTTCTTTCATAGTTTCTCGCGCCATTAACGCGCCTGCGTCCGCTTTAGAACCGGTAGGATAAGCCGGTCCGATACCTATATAATCGGCGCCGTTTTTTTCCGCCTTAACCGCCTGTTCTGCGTTTTCCGCGCTGACGCCTATTATTAAGCCCGGAAACATTTTTTTTACGTAAGCCGCCGGGAGGTCGTCCTGCCCTAAATGAACGCCTTCCGCTCCGGCCGCATATGCGATATCCGGCCTGTCGTTTATTATAAGCGCAGGTTTTTTATCTTTTCCAAAAGATTCCAGCATTTTTTTTATAAATACGGCTGAACGGTAAAGGCCGCCGGCCGGTATTTTTTTATTTCTTAACTGCAAAACGTCCGCCGAACTTAAAACTGCGGCGTTAACCAAATCCCTTAAATATTTTTCCCCTTCGTCCGAATCGAAATCTTTTGTTATTATATGAAAATTTAATGTTTTCATTTTATCATAGTATATGATATTATATTGTAGATTTTTTTCAATAATTTTTTTTAAAAATAAAAATTTCTCTTGACAAAATCTTTAGCTAAAAATAGAATAAAAAAAGTTAAAAGGAGGTGATAAATTTTGAAAAAGCTTACAGTATTAGTTTTAGGAGCGTTTTTAGTCGTATCTGCATTGGCATTCTCTGGTTGCGCAAAGAAACCGGCTCCGAAACCGGCCCCAAAAGCACCGGCAGCCGTAACTGCGCCTGCAGCACCGGCAGCACCTGCTGCTACAGCCAAAGCTCCTGCTAAAAAAGCGGCAGCTAAAACAACCGCAGCCCCAAAAGCTCCGGCAGCGCCTAAAGCAAACAGCTAAGGTTTTAGAATTCAAAATTTTCCGCCCGCTTTTTTATGCTAATACAAATCGGCATAGAAAAGCGGGATTTAATTTTACAGATGAAAAAAGCAATATTATATGCTTCCTTTTTACTTGCGGCAATTTTAGCCTTATTTTGTTTTAAGACAGTTGCGGACGGCGCAAGTCCTAACGGACGCCTAAACCTCCGAAATGCAAACCCCGGTTCGAAATATTCCGTTATATTAAAAAAGCTCGATTTTTATAAAAAAGACCTTGCTTTTTTATCTTCCAAAATTTCTAAAGAAGAAAAAGGCATTAAAGATTTAAAAAATAAAATAAAAAACTCGGAAGATAAAATAAAGAAATTAAGAGATAAGATAAAAAAAGACGGAATGCTCGTTAAGGTTTTGGCTACCCGAATTTTTATAATACATAAAGAATACGCTTCGGTTAAGTTATTATCTTTCAAGGACGATGCGGATGCCTTCATAGTAAATTATCAGCTTAAGACGCTTTTACGGGAGGAAGAAACTAAATTATCGAAACTCGTTAAGCGCAAAAATAAATTTTTGAAACTTAAAAATTATTTAAAGCAAGAAAAAGACAGTCTGGTTCGCGCCGTTAAAAGCATTAACGGCACAAAAATAAAACTGGAGGATTTAATCGGCGGAATAAATAATTATATAAAATCAGTAAAAATAAAATATAAACACAAGCATAATAAAAATAATAGACTTTTAAGGCGCAAAGTTATAAAATTAATTCATAATTTAAAGGGCGGTTCGAAAAAAAACGACGTAAAATTTATTATAATGAGGTAAGCAAGCTATGGGCAGACTGCGGTATGTTTCAATCCTTTTACTCTTTGTTTTTTCTGTTTCGGCGTTCTCGGCGAAACCCGACGCATGCTTAGCCGCAGGCAAAACAGGCAAAAAAAATCCGGGATATACGGTAAGCAACGAAAAATTAAGCGGAAGCACGCTCAAAAATTTAAGATTATTTTCAAAAGTTTATACTTTAATAAAAAATAATTATATTAAGAAAGAACCTTCCAGAAAACTCTTATTCGGCGCGATAGAGGGCATGGTATCCACCCTCGACCCGCACACGTATTTCCTTACCCCAAGCGAATTCAGGCAGATGAGGTCGGAAACATCCGGAGAATTTACCGGCATAGGCATTAAAATTTCGACGAAGAAAGGATATATAGTAGTTATAGCTCCGATAGACGGTTCTCCGGCCGCTAAAGCGGGGATTAAAGCGGGCGATATAATCGAAAAAATCGACAATATCTCGACCTACAATATGAATATCATGAAAGCCGTAGCCCTTTTGCACGGCAAAGTAGGAACTTCCGTAAATCTGCTGATAGGACGCAAAGGGTTCGCGCATCCTAAAACTTTCAGGCTTATGCGGGAAAAGATAATATTAAAAAGCGTTAAATATATGATACTTCCGCATCATGTGGGCTACGTCAGGATTTCCAGCTTTCAGGAGCATACCAATTCGCAGCTTTTGAAAGCCTTAAAAATAATAAATTTAAAGGAACACGGAATCAAAGGGCTTATACTCGACTTGAGAAACAATCCGGGCGGGCTGCTGAACCAAGCGGTAAAGGTGTGCAGCGATTTCATAAAAGACGGGGTAATAGTTTATACCAAGGGAAGAATAAAATCGCAGGACGTCAAATATTACGCGCTCGGGAAACATATAGTTCCTAATTATCCAATAGCGGTTCTCGTAAATGCGGGTACGGCAAGCGCCGCGGAAATAACCGCGGGGAGCCTGCAGGCGCATAAAAGGGCATTAGTGGTCGGGACGGGAACGTTCGGAAAGGGTTCGGTGCAGACGGTTTTTGCCCTGCCCGACGGCACCGGCATGGGTCTTACCACGGCTTTTTATTTTCTTCCTAACGGCGTTTCGGTGCAGGATACGGGCGTCATACCTAATTTCGACATACACAGTTCGAAAGATTTTATATTCGTAAAGCCCCTGAGAAGATTAAGAGAAGTCAATTTAAGGCACCACTTTCAAAACCCCGAAAACAAAAGGCTGAAAAACGAACGCAGCTATAAGACGTTCAAGGTTTATTTCAAAAAAGACGACCAGTTCAGGTTCGCTTACGAGCTTTTAAAAAGCTGGGACGATATTAAAAGCATCGGGGTAAAGGAGTAAAAAAGGTTGCCTGAAAAAAAGATAAATAAGCTTTTTATAATAATACCGGGCGCAGTTATCGCCGTTATTCTTTCCGCCGCCGTTTATTATAAATTTGTTTATCTTAAAACGGCTAAAACCGTTTCGAAAGAGGGTTACGGCAGGCAGGAACTTCTTATCAAACCCGCTTTAAAAATAAAAGGCTATAAAAGGCATCCCGTAAAAAATTTTAAAAAGTTTTTTAAAAATGCCCTGGTAAAGCTCGATATACCTAAAACCGATATAATAAAGCGCCGTATGGTTCTAAACATTAAAGCGCCCGTTAATTTTAAAAATAAATTAAAAAAAATCGGAGTAAGTTTTTTAAAATACGACGTTCTCGTATCGAAAAACGGCGGTTTCGGTCCGATAGAAAATATTTTCGGCGGCGAATTCAAAAAATTTATAATTCCGTCTAAAGCCGGTTTAAAATACTATTCTTACTCCGTCAAAAACAACTGCCTGTGCCTGTATTTTTATTTTAAATCTAGATTATTTTTAAAAGCGGTATTTATAGTAAAAGGGGCGGACGAAAGCGGATTTACGTCTATAAAAGAGTATGCGGAGTCTCCTAAAATAGCTCTGGATATAGACGACGTCGGGTACCGCAGGTCTTATATAAACAGCCTGCTCTCCCTTAAAACCCCTATCACATTTGCGATATTTCCTTATGCGCCGTATTCTAAAGACATAGATTTAAAACTGCACAAGCTCGGATACGAAACGATTATGCACACGCCTATGGAACCTGTAGATACTGCTCTTTTTCCAGGAGACGGAGCATTGTTTATATCGATGGATAAAAAAGAAATAAAGCGGAAAATATTTACGGACGCAAGCAGGCTTCCGTATATAGACGGAGCTAATAATCACGAAGGGTCGCTGTTCACGTCCGATGAAAAAAAGATTTGCGACGCCGTATCCGATTTTAAAAAAAGGGATATGTTTTTCGTGGACAGCCTGACCGACGATAACAGTTACGCATACAGGTGCGCATTGCGGCAGGGGATTCCGTCGGCGCAGAGGGATGTTTTTATAGACGATAAACCCGCGGACGGTTATATCGAAAACCAGATGAAGGTTGCGGCGGCTCTTGCCGAAAAATTTAAAAGGGTTATAGTAATAGGCCATCCGAGGCGGGATACCGTTAAAACGTTAATGAGCGAAATCCCCGCGCTTAAAAAAGAAGGTTATAAATTCGTGCCCCTTTGCGAGTTTTTAAGATAATGGAAAATTTTAAGGAAAAAATAATAATAGCCCTGGATTACGGCGATTTAAAGCCGGTCAAGGAACTGCTCGAAAACCTTAAAGGCAGGGCATATTTTTATAAAATAGGGTTTGAACTTTTTACTTCCTGCGGAGCGGAAAGCGTTAATTTGGTAAAAAATTACGGATGCAAAGTATTTTTAGACCTTAAATATCACGATATTCCGAATACCGTTTATAAAGCCGTTAAATCCGCCGGGAAATTAGGCGCGGATATAATCAACGTCCACGCTTCGGGAGGCTTAGATATGATGAAAGCGGCAAAAACCGCGGGCGAAGAGGCTTCATATGCGGCGGGCAGGCATATCGACGTTATTGCCGTTACGGTTCTCACCAGCCTGTCCGATGCCGACGTAAAACAGGTTTTTTACGGCTTTGAAGAACGGGATAATTTTTCCGGCGGTGATATTCCGTCATTGCGAGCGCAGCGAAGCAATCTCGGGCATGCGCACAAAAATGAGGACGGCGGAGGAATAGCATCCAATTTGGCTCTGCATCTTGCAAAATTAGCCAAGACTGGGGGCTTGGACGGGGTGGTATGCTCAGGCATGGAGTCGCTTGCCATAAAAAATGTGCTGGGACGGGATTTTAAAACGGTAACTCCGGGTATAAGATTGAAAACTAAAAATGCCGACGGCGGGCAGAAAAGAATAATGACGCCTTCGGAGGCATTTAAAGCGGGAGCGGATTATATCGTAGTAGGAAGAGAGATAACGGAAGCGAAAAATCCGGCGGACGCCCTGGCGGATATTCACGCCGACGCAGAAAGGCAGATATGAAAAAAATGCGGCTGACCGTTTACGGCGCTAATACAGTCAGGGAAGCGGTTCTTTCCGGAAACCTCAAGAAAGGCGGCACTGTATTCGTAAGCGAAAAAAAATTGAAAAGCGGCACTATGGATAAAAACCTTACGGCGCTTCTCAAAGAAAAAAACATCGGCATCGTCGCCAAAAATGACGGCGCTTTTATGAACGAATACGGCAAAGAAGCCCTTATAAAAGGTATAGCCGCCGGCGTCGAATATATAGAAAAAGATTACGAAGATTTGTTTGAAAAAGCGGACCGCAACGGCGGTATGCCGCTGTATTTAATCTTAGACGAAATAACCGACCCGCAGAATCTCGGCTCTATTATCAGAACCGCAAGCGGGGCCGGTGTTTCCGGCATAATAATGCCGAAGTCCAACTCCGTTTTTATAACGCCATCCGTCGCTTACGTTTCGCAGGGAGCTTTATTTTACGTCGATACGGTCAGGGTCGTTAATATTTCGCGGACCATAGCCGATTTAAAAAAGCGCGGCATCTGGGTCGCCGGCCTGGCCGGCGACGCGGAAGATACTATATACGATATGGATTTTAACGTTCCCCTGGCCGTCGCGGTCGGTTCAGAAGGAAAGGGTTTAAGAAGGCTTACCGCCGAAAATTGCGATAAGATTTTAAGCATCCCGATGGAAGCCGGCGTAAACTCTTTAAACGCTTCGATAAGTTTTGCCGTCGCCGCCTACGAAATTTTACGCCAGAGGAAATACGGCGGAGTAAAAAATAAGGGTAAAAAAATAGCTTGACATTATCTATGCAGTAGTTTAAACTTTGTAGAGTGGCTAATTTATCTAGTTGTTTAGATAAAAGCCTAATTTATTAATTTAGCGGCCGGCGTTCGGCGTTATTATAACAACGGCAACGGCGGCTCAAGATTCAAGGAGAAGTTAAGTATGAGGTACCAAGGGAAAGTGAAATGGTTTAACGACAGCAAAGGTTTTGGTTTTATCGAACAGGAAAACGGACCGGATGTTTTCGTTCATTATT
>JAKAKK010000025.1 GCA_021813525.1 bacterium | reverse complement strand
TATCGGCATTTAAAAGGATAAGGCCTTTTATAAAGACTATATCGGTAATAAGCGGGGTAATTTTAATTGCAGTAGGGATACTGATATTTTTTAATTATCTCTCCGTAATATCTTTATATTTCGGCAACGCTTTCCATTACAATATACCGTATAACGGGTAACGGTAAAGTTAACGCAACCGCAAAAAAAACAACGGCGGGCATAAATTGTATTTTATGGCCGCCGCGGCTTATATCAAAATAAACTTTTAACCATTAAACATCGTAGTACAGCGCAAATTCGTAAGGAACCGGCCTCATACGGACGGGATTGACGTCGTTTTCCATTTTGCGCTCAATCCATGTCTGTATCAAGTCTTCGGTAAATACTCCGCCTTCAAGTAAAAATTTATGGTCTTTTTCGAGTTCTTTAAGGGCTTCTTCTAGCGAACCCGGAGCAACCGGAATATTTTTAAGTTCTTTTTTGGATAAAGTAAACAGGTCTTTATCCACGGGATTGCCCGGCTTTATTTTATTTTTAATGCCGTCTAATCCCGCCATAAGCAGTGCCGAGAAAGCTATATATCCGTTCGCGGTGGGGTCCGGCGTCCTGTATTCGATTCTCTTTGCTTTCGGCGAAGCGGAATACATCGGAATTCTTACCGCGGCGCTTCTGTTTCTCGATGAATAAACAAAATTTACGGGCGCTTCAAAACCGGGGACTAATCTTTTGTAAGAATTCGTCGTAGAATTGGTAAATGCGCATAATGCTTTTGCGTGTTTTAATATGCCGCCGATATAATAAAGTCCCATTTCGGACAAGCCTGCATATCCTTTCCCGGCAAAAAGAGGCTGGCCGTTTTTCCATAAGGATTGATGGACGTGCATGCCCGAACCGTTATCGCCGAAAAGCGGTTTCGGCATAAAAGTAGCGGTCTTGTCGTATCTTCTTGCGACGTTTTTGATTATATATTTAAACCACATAAAATTATCGCCCATCGCGGTTAAAGAATCGAATCTCATATCTATTTCCGCCTGGCCGCCGGTAGCAACCTCGTGGTGGGCCGCTTCGACCCTTATTCCGACGTTTTGAAGTTCAAGCGCCATTTCGTTCCTTATATCGGTCTGGGTATCTATCGGAGAAGCAGGGAAATAACCTTCTTTATGCCTAGGTTTATGCCCCAGGTTAGGCATTTCGTCCCTTCCCGTATTCCACGTGCCTTCTTCGGAATCTATATAATAATATCCGCTGTTGGAAGTCTGGTCGTATCTGATATCGTCGAATATAAAAAATTCCGCCTCCGGTCCGAAATATGCCGTGTCGGCAACGCCGGTAGATTTTAAATATTTTTCGGCTTTCTGGGCTATATAACGAGGGTCCCTGTCGTAAAATTTTCCCGTAACGGGGTCTTTAATATTGCATATAAGGGATAATGTTTTTGCCTCTATAAAATTGTCTATAACCGCCGTAGACGCATCGGGTATCATAAGCATATCCGATGCGTCTATCGCCTGCCATCCCCTTATGCTTGAACCGTCGAATCCGAAACCGTCTTTAAAAGTATCCTTAGAAATTTCGCTCACAGGTACGGTAAAATGCTGCCATGTTCCCAACAGGTCGCAAAACTTAACATCGACGAACTGAACCTCCTGTTCTTTAATAAAATGCATAACTTCGTTTTCCGTCATTTCTCCTCCAAAAAAATTTAAAAATTAAGATTTATTAATGTAAAAACGTTATTTTAAAGAGCTTCTTCGCCTCTTTCGCCCGTTCTTATTCTTATAGCGTCTTCTACGGGCAGGACGAATATTTTTCCGTCACCGATTCTTCCCGTTTTTGCGCTTACGGTTATGGCTTCTATTACCGAAGCGAGTCTGTCGTCGGAAACGATAACTTCGATTTTAACTTTAGGTATAAAATCCACGACATATTCCGCTCCCCTGTAAAGTTCGGTATGTCCTTTCTGCCTGCCGTATCCTTTAACTTCCGTAACGGTCAGTCCCTGAATGCCTATCTTGCTTAGCGATTCTTTCACGTCGTCAAGTTTAAAGGGCTTAAATATCGCCTCGACTTTTTTCATCGTTCCTCCTTCTTATAAATTTAAAAGCAATAAATATGCCAATAATTATTTATACAAATCTTGTTAAAGTTGTAAATATTTTATACAATTTGCTTAAAAAATATGCAATTAAAAAATTTAATGCCAAAAAAATAAGCATATAATATTATTAATCTCTGAAATTCGTATAAACAAGCTCTATTTCTAGCGGAACGGTTTTTAAATGGGAAATTATGCTCTGAAGTTCGTCCTTTGATTTGGAATTGACTCTTAAATGGTCTTTAAGATTCTCTACTCCGGCTTTAGGCGCTATTTTTTTTATTTCCTGGATTATTTTTTTAGACGATTCTTTATCGACCCCTTCTTTGATTTCCACTTCTTGGCGCATCATTCCTTTAGATGCTTCTTCCTTTTTTTTGAAATCCAGGAATTTTACCGAAACCCCCCGCTTTATAAGTTTTCCTTTAAGTATATCTATTAAAGCGGTAAGTTTATAATCGTCGTCGCCGAGAAGAGTAAGAATATTATCCTGTCTTTTTATTTCGCTTTTAGTTCCTTTAAAATCGTACCTGCCCGTTATTTCTTTGACGGTTTGATTGATGGCGTTATCGACCTCCTGAAGGTCCGCTTTGGATACAATATCGAAAGAAGGCATCGTTAATCCCCGGTTTAAAATTGATATTAGTTTTCTTTTATTATCGTATAATACGAAGGAAAATGAATATTAAAAACCCTGCCGTTAATACTGCCGTTAAATTTAACGTTTTTATATATAAAATCTATTATCTGCCCCTGATGCGTAATAATCTTAAGCGATTTTATTTTAAGGCTTTTTCCGCCGAAGCCTACGTATATTTTTTTTGCCCTCTGCATAGATATCGGCTTCAATTCAAGAACTATTTCCCCCGAAACGGAATTTTTAGAAATATTTTCCACTCTGAAATACTTGGTCAAACTGCCTATGACTTTTACTACGTTAGGCGGAAAGCCGCCCTTTTCTTTTCCTACGTTTACGACGGTAACTTTTTTGATTTGATTATTTATTATATAAAGCCTTGCGTTTTTTAAAACCTGCCGCTTATGGAAAGGATATTCGTAAACCCATGCCATGCCCTTATTTCGTACGTAATAAAAACGACCTTTAAAAGCCATATTCTGAGAATATCCGGGCATAATTTCTTTCTGGTAGAAATAAGCGCTTATAGAATAAACGTTTTTATATTCCGCCTCGATTTTATTAACCGTATTATCGGATATGCCGTAAGATTTATGAGTAAAATATATGGAAAAAATCAACGATAAAATTATAAACGATATAAATAATTTTGAAAACCCTGCTTTCATTTTCCCTGTCTCCTTTTTTTTGTTAAAATTCCGTCGTTTTGCATTTTTTCTATTATTCTTGCCGCCCTGTTAAAGCCTATCCTAAATCTTCTCTGAACGTACGATATCGAAATATTTTCGCCGTCGTCTTCGGACTTGACCATATTCAGTACCTCGTTATATATTTCATCGTCCGGATCGTCCGTAATTATTCTATCAAAATTACCGGTATTGTCAAACTCATTTATTAATAGTTCGTTTTTCTGGGACGGAAAATTCTTTGCGGCTATAAAATCCAGCGCCTTTTTAATCTCTTCTTCCGAAATATAAGAACCGTGAATTCTTGTAAGCTTTCCCTGTCCCGGCGGCATAAAAAGCATATCTCCGTTCCCCAGTAGTTCCTCGGCGCCGTTCGAGTCCAGTATGGTTCTGGAATCGACCTTGGAGGAAACCAAGAAAGATATGCGCGAAGGCATATTTGCCTTGATAACGCCGGTTACGACGTTAACGGACGGCCTCTGCGTGGCTATTACAAGGTGAATTCCGCAGGCGCGCGCCATTTGGGAAAGCCTTATTATTGAAGTTTCGACGTCTTTCGGACTCGTAAGCATCAGGTCGCTTAACTCGTCTATTATAATTACTAAATAAGGCATGGGCTTCAAACCCTGCTTTTTAAATTTTTCATTGAACTGTTCTATATTTTTAACCCCTTCAGCCTGCATCTTTCTATACCTGCCTTCCATTTCCGATACTGCCCATTTAAGAGCGATACCTGCTTTTTTGGCATCGTAAACAACGTCGCTTATCAGATGCGGCAGATTTTCAAAAGGCGTCAATTCCAATCTTTTAGGGTCTATCATCAAAAAATTAAGCTCTTCGTAGCTTGCCTTAAAAAGAAGGCTTATTACTAAAGTGTTTATAAAAACGCTTTTTCCCGCTCCGGTAGCTCCGGCGATTAATAAATGCGGCGCCTTTGCGATATCGAACAGGACGCTGCCTCCCGTAATGTTTTTTCCGAGAATTATCGTAAGCAAAGATTTTGAATCTACAAAATCTTTTGAATTTAAAATTTCCGAAAAGAAAACCGTCTCCCTTTTGTTATTCGGGACTTCGATGCCCACAGCGGACTTGCCTTCTATAACTCCCGTTATCCTGACGGGTTTTGATTTTAACGCCATAGTAAGGTCTTCCGAGAGCGACAGAATTCTTCCGACTTTAACTCCGCTTGCGGGTTCGAACTCATACATAGTTATAATAGGGCCCGGGTTTATTCCCGTAACTTTTCCTTTAACTCCGAAATCCGTAAGTTTTTTTTCTATTAACGTCGCATTCCCTAAAAGAGATAACTTATCGGGTTTCTGAAAGTCTTTTGGCGCCGTTTCGCCGTTTATTAATGAAATCGGGGGTATTTTTGAATCCCTGTCGTCGATAAAATCGAACGTGCCGTCCTTTTCCGCGATTGGTTCTTCGTTTGCAACTTCGGTTTCCTCTTTTTTTTCTAAATCGCTTATTAGCTCTTCCCTCGCTCCCCCGAATAACTCTTTATTTAAAACGAAGCTTTTTTTTCTTTTTTTAAGCCCTTTCCTTTTTTCGAACCTTAATTTTAACGAAGAAAGAAACTCCGCCGCCTTAACAAACGGAAAACGAAAATTTAACAGTTTAATTTTTTTTATGTCTATTCTGGACAAATTATAAATATAATTAAAATATTCCGCTGCACGTTCGCGATTGATTTTCTTAAAAAAAATATAAAACGAAGACAAAAAAAGCAAAAGAGTTATTATTATAGTTCCGGCTTCTCCGAAAAATTTAAAAAGGGCGGCGTAAACTCCTCTGCCTATTAATCCTCCTCCTCCTCCCGGTATAATAAAACCGTGATATGAAATTTTCGGGAACAGTCGGTACAAAAAAATCGACAAAGCAAGAAGGGCGATTAAAATTCCGGCATAAAATCTTTTAATTAATGGTTTGTTTAATACCATGACGATGCCGGCTAATAATATAAAAAGTATTATTAGAAACGATATCAGCCCGAATACCGTCAATAAATAGTTCGATAGAATGCCGCCGAAGTATCCGCCGAGGTTTGTTTTATGAACCGTCGAAATAGAATACGAATTAAAGGTCTGCTGAAGTATATCGTATGAATAAAGGGATAATAGGGCATATACGGAAAAAAATATAATTAATACTCCCCATATTGTCCTTTTATGGCTTGGCATAATTTAAATTAAATGAACTCTTCCGTTGCGAAATAAGGCTTCAAGGCGTCAGGAATTTTTATATAACCGTCTTCCGTCTGATAATTTTCGATTAACGCAATCATAACCCTTGGAAGGGCAAGTCCGGAGCCGTTTAATGTAGCGGCAAATTCTGCTTTTGAATTTTTATCCCTTTTGAATTTGATATTTGCTCTTCTTGCCTGAAAAGAACCGAAATTAGAACATGAACTTACCTCAAGCCATTCATTAATTCCGGGGGCGTAAACCTCGATGTCGAATTTCTCGCTTGCCGTAAAACTTAAATCGCCCGTACATATCCTGACGAGCCTGTGGGGTATATCGAGTCTGTTTAATATATCCTGCGCATCGGCTATAAGACTGGATAATTCTTCTTTTGCGGTTTCTGGCGCAGTAATTTTTACGAGTTCTACCTTATCGAATTGATGTCCCCTTTTTATACCCTTCGTGTCTTTACCGGCGGACAGCCGTTCTTTCCTGAAGCAGGCCGTATAGGCGACATGCTTTACGGGAAGCCTGTCTATTGCGAACACTTCGTCTCTGTACATATTCGTAACCGGAACCTCGGCAGTCGGAACGAACCACATTGCGGAATCGTCGTCTTTATATAAATTATCCGAAAATTTAGGAAGCTGTCCCGTTCCCACTAAACATTCCCCGTTTACCATAAAAGGCGGGTATATCTCTTCATAATCGTGATAAGTTATATGGACGTCCAGCATAAAATTAATAAGCGCCCTCTGAAGTTTTGCGAGTCCCTTTTTTAAAATATAAAAACGGGTGCCTGAAATTTTAACTCCTCTTTCGAAATCTATCAAATCTCTTTTTTGTCCTATTTCGTAATGAGTTTTAGGTGTGAAATTAAACTTTTTCTTTTCGTTAAAATATGCTACCGCCTCGTTTCCGGTTTCATCTTCGCCGACGGGAACGTCGGGGTCCGGCAGATTAGGAACATTAAGCATCAGCGAATTAAGCCTTTCTTCTATGGCGCTTAATTCGTCTTCCTGAATTTTAATTAATTCGTTTACCCTGTTTACCTCGTTTTTTTTTGCCGAAATTACTTCCGCGTCCTTTTCAGAAGCTATTTCTTTAGAAAGGGTTTTCCTTGTATTCCTTAAACATTCGGAATCGTATAAAAGTTTCCTTTTTGACTCGTCGAGCTCAAAAATTTCGTCTATAGGAACATGGACAAAAAGTTTTTCCATCTCCTTTTTGACGTATTCTCTCTGTTCTCTTATAAGTTTAATGTCTATCATTTTAAAATTTAGATTTAAATTATTTTTATTTTCGTATTATATTAATATTTTTAATGCCAAATATCAATCAGGAATTAAGCAGAATGTTTATGCCGCCGCCGCTGGCTTCGACGAAACCTCCGCCTGCCGCGTCTATTTCGTTTACTTTTTCGCCGTTTTTATATTTTATTTTCCCCGGAGCCAGATTTGCGATAAAATTTATATGCTTCGGCATAATCCCTTCTATGCCCGCCTCTGTAGGAATTTCGCAAAAATCCGTCTCCCCTTCGAAAACTGTTCCTTTTTTATCCACGACTCTTAAATTAAGAAGCATTATTTATTTATCTGTTTTGATTTAATCCTTTAGCTTTCTCCACCGCTTCATCTATGGTTCCGACCATATAAAAAGCCTGCTCGGGCAAATCGTCGTGCCTTCCTTCCAGAATTTCTTTAAAACCTCTTATGGTTTCTTTTAAAGGCACGTATCTTCCCGGAAATCCGGTAAAAACTTCCGCGACGAAAAAAGGCTGGGATAAAAATCTCTGTATCCTTCTTGCCCTGTTTACTATTATCTTATCATCTTCGGACAGCTCGTCCATTCCGAGAATCGCAATTATATCCTGAAGTTCTTTATATTTTTGAAGGACCGCCTGAACTTTTCTTGCGACGCCGTAATGTTCTTCTCCTATAATGTTGGCATCCAGCGCTCTCGACGTCGAATCGAGAGGATCGACTGCCGGATAAATCCCCAGATCTACAATCTGCCTTGAAAGGACGGTCGTTGCATCTAAATGGGCAAACGTGGTCGCAGGAGCAGGGTCGGTTAAATCGTCCGCAGGAACATAAACGGCCTGAACCGAAGTAATAGAGCCTTTTTTTGTACTGGTTATTCTTTCCTGAAGTTCGCCCATATCCGTTGCAAGCGTAGGCTGATAGCCGACTGCGGAAGGTATTCTTCCCAGAAGTGCGCTGACTTCCGAATTTGCCTGCGCAAACCTGAAAATGTTATCTATAAAAACCAATACGTCCTGCCTTTCTTCGTCTCTGAAATACTCTGCCATGGTAAGAGCCGAAAGAGCGACCCTCGCTCTCGCCCCGGGGGGTTCGTTCATCTGTCCGTAAACTAATACCGCTTTATCCAAGACCTTAGATTCTTTCATCTCCGTCCATAGGTCGGTTCCCTCCCTCGTTCTTTCACCGACGCCCGCAAATACCGAAAACCCTCCATGTTCTATAGCTATATTATGTATCAATTCCATAACTAAAACGGTTTTGCCGACGCCGGCGCCGCCGAACAACCCTGCCTTGCCCCCTTTTAAATATGGTTCCAGCAGGTCTAAAACTTTAATGCCCGTCTCTAATATCTCGACATTAGTGGACTGCTCTTCGAAAGTAGGGGCAGGCCTGTGAATGGGAAGCCTCGATTTAAACTGCACGGACGGCAGTTCATCGACAGGCTCTCCGATAACGTTAAATATTCTGCCGAGAACTTCTCTTCCAACGGGAACGGTTATTTTGTTGCCTGTATCTATTACTTTGATGCCCCTATATAATCCGTCCGTAGAATCTAACGCAATGCATCTGACGATATCTTCACCGAGGTGCTGGGCGACTTCGAGTGCTAAATTATTTTCTTTATCGTTTATGGCAGGATTAGTAAGGGTCAATGCATTAAAAATCGACGGCAGTTTCTTGTTTTCAAATTTAACGTCGATAACGGGGCCTATAACCTGCGCAACAAAACCTTCATTCATTTATTTAATATCCTCCAAAAAAAATTATTTTATCGCGTTCATGCCGTTTATAATATCTAAAATTTCAAGCGTAACTGCCGCCTGCCGCGCTTTATTATAAGACACGGTTAATTTATTTATAATCTTCCCCGCATTTCTTGTCGCATTATCCATTGCGTTCATCCTTGAAGCCTGTTCGCCGGCAAAAGATTCCAAAATTCTGGAATATACCTTGGTATGGATATAATCTTTAAAAATTTTGTCTAAGATTTCATCTTCATAGCCGACCGGCTCTACTAAATATCCGCCCAGATTTTTATTTTCGCCGGCAGTCCGGCTCTCAAACGGTAAAATTTTTTCGGCGTAGGCTCTTTGATGAAGCGTTGAAACATACCTGTTTGAAATTATATAAACGGTTCCGATTTTGCCTTCCCTAAAATCGCTTAATATTATGTCCGATAATAACGCGGAAAGATTTAGGGGCTCTCCGCTTTCCGAAAAAGTGCCGTTAAAAATAATATCGTAATCATTCTTTTTAAAAAAATCGAAACCTTTTTTGCCCAGGATATATAACTTGGCTTGACTTGAATCTATTCCGGCAGTCTTTAATTCGTCGAAAAACAGTTTAAACAGGTTTATATTAAAAGACCCGCAAAGCCCTCTATCGGTAGAAATTATTATTATGCCGGTATTGCCGCCGGTTGTTTTTCCGTAAAAAGGATGCGAATATAATACCGTATTATCGGAAATATTTTTAATAACGTCGTCGTAAGCGGAAGCATACGCTTTAAATTCGTTCATTGCGGACTGGTTCCGCTTTAATTTAGACCCTGCTACCATTTTCATGGCTTTCGTTATTTGTCTTGTATTTTTGATACTAGAAATTTTTCTTTTTATAGATTTTAAATTCGGCATAATATATTTATCTTTATACTTTATATCAGTCTTCTATGAAAATCTTCTTGAATTTATCAAGCGCTGCGGTAAGATTCGATTTAACGTCGTCGTCTATCGTCTTTTTTTCTCTAATAGAGATATAGATTTCGGGGTTATTATTCTCGATATACGATAAAAGTTCTTTTTCGTATTTCTTGAGCGAAGACAGGTTGTATTCATGCAGATAACCGCCGTTAGCCGCAAATAATATTACTACCTCTTTTTCCACCGGCATCGGGTCGTATTGAGCCTGTTTAAGAAGCTCCGACATCATCCTGCCTCTGGCAAGCATCTCCTGAGTGGTTTTATCGAGGTCAGCCCCGAATTGAGAAAATGCCGCCAACTCCCTGTACTGCGCCAAAGAAAGCCTTAAGCCGCCCGAAACCTGTTTCATGGCTTTAATCTGAGCGTCTCCTCCCACCCGAGATACGGAAAGACCGGCATTTACGGCAGGCCTGACGCCGGCGTAAAATAAATCGGTTTCCAAAAATATCTGCCCGTCCGTAATAGATATAACATTGGTCGGAATATATGCGGACACGTCTCCCGCCTGAGTTTCTATTATAGGCAGAGCGGTCAGCGACCCTCCGCCGTGCGCATCGTTTAATTTAGCGGCCCTTTCCAAAAGCCTTGAATGCAGATAAAAAACGTCTCCCGGATAGGCTTCCCTTCCCGGAGGCCTTCTTAAAAGCAGCGAAAGCTCTCTATACGCAACGGCATGTTTGGATAAATCATCGTATATTATAAGGCAGTGCATACCGTTATCTCTAAAATATTCGCCCATCGTGGCCCCTGTGTACGGGGCAAAATATTGGAGCGCCGCCGGATCGCTGGCATTTGCCGCTATTATCGTAGTATATTCCATAGCTCCGGCACTCGTCAAACGGTCATAGATGAATGAAATACTCGACTGCTTCTGTCCTACCGCGACATATATGCAGTAAACCCCGGAACCTTTTTGATTTAATATAGTATCTATGGCTATGGCGGTTTTTCCCGTCTGCCTGTCTCCTATAATAAGCTCTCTCTGCCCCCT
>JAKAKK010000070.1 GCA_021813525.1 bacterium | reverse complement strand
TTTGCTTACGAAAAAATAGAAAAAAAGGAAAAGGAAAGCGATATCGACAATCTCAAAACCGATATTTTATCGTTAAGGGTGTTATTGAAATATGCGAATAAAAATGACTGAACGGCCGGGAGATTTCCTCTTAAAGTAAAATTCGTAATTATAAATATAAAATATTATTAAAATAAAATTATTAACTAAAAGATATTTTTGCCTTGACAAGATTATCTTGTATATGTATTAATCGTATTAATATTTCGCGGCCCGTAAAAAGAGGAATGTGAAAAATGATTAAAATTAAAAATGGCTGCGGCTTGAAGTTGTCATAAAATAAAAAATTATACCGGAGGAAAAATGAAAAAGATTTTATTTTTAGTTATTTCAATAATGGTTATGTTTGGCTCCGTTAATGTTTATGCGCAAACCATGTCAAAGTACGGGTATCCAACATCGTCTTCAAAACAAAGTTCTGTATATTCGTTGATTGATTCCGTAAGTATTTTCTATGGAACAGATTATCAACACTACGCCGAAAAAGCGTCAGCCGTTCCTTCCGGTTATCTGCAATCATCACCGGTAGGATCAACTTTAGACAATGAAGCGGCTTCGCTTCCGGGTTATGGCATAAAATTAAGCGGAATAGTATCGCCAAATATACCTGTTTATCTTAGCGCTAACTTTTCTACATATGCGGGTAATTCAGATTATACAGGAGCTTTGCAAACTACGCCGCCGACGCCGATTGAAAGCACTGACGGTTCGCAATACGTAAATTATGGCATTACCGCCGGTTATGCCTTTAATCTTTCCAACGGCAGGGCGGCTATAATTCCAAATGTAGGCTACGAATGGATAGAATGGAACAGAAACGTAAAAGGTATATTTATAGGTACTGGCGACAATGTCGAACATTATGAATTTAATCATTACAGTATAGGAATTAAAGGGTATTATTTTTTAACGCATAAATTTTGGCTTGAAGGCGATTATAATTATTTGATTAATAACAATAACAAAATGACTAATAACTTGGGCACTGCTAATCTTGGTAATAAAAACGGCTATGAACTTGGCGCTAAAATAGGTTATGTTGCATATCAGACAAGTAATATTCAAATAAGTCCGTATGTAGGAATAAATTATATTCAAAACCAAGAAGGGCAATCTCCGTGGATGCCAACAAATGGCGGTATTTGGCAAGAACCGTCAGATCAGTCCAATCAACTTATTTTTAACTTAGGTATTAAAATAGGTTTTAATTAATGTCATAAAATTTCTTGACGCGGTATGGAAGCGCTTATTTTTTTTACTGCGGTTTTTACTGGTAGGCACGGGCGGTCTCGAACCGCCGACCCCTACCGTGTCAAGGTAGTGCTCTAACCCCTGAGCTACGCGCCTAAATTGAAAGTTAATATATATTACTACCTCCATCCTCATTTTGTCAATAGACATTTTATTGCAGCTGTTTTATTATGACATTTTGTCATAATAAAATGTCAATTTGGCATTATGTCTTAATTTTTTAATTTGTTCAAAAATTTAAGTTATTTAATTTAAAGGCATTATCGCGTTAAATAATAATAATAAAATTTAGGCATATGTTTTGCATATAAACTATTATACAAATTAATTGCCGAAGTTTATCGACGGATAAAAACGATAAATTTAGGTATATAATTTTATATATGTATATATTATAAAAATAAAAATATAAAAAGGAGAACAATTTATGGCAGAAAAATTAGCAATTATGATTGTATCGGAAGAGTATGAAAAATCGCACGTGGCTTCGATGATTGCATCGGTCGCCGCGGTTTCGGGAATAGACGTTTCTATTTTCGTAACGGGAAACGCGGTTTTTAATTTTTTAAAAAAAAATGTAGAAAAGAAAAATTTTACCGGAGGCAAGCTTTACGATTTGATAAAAGAAAAAAAAGCTACTTTGTTTTATGAGCTTTTTGACCAGGCTAAAATGCTTGGCGGGCTTAAAATTTACGTATGTTCGATGGTTATGGATATTTGCGGGCTGGAAAAAGACGATTTGATAGATATCGTCGACGACCATTTAGGGCTCGCGGCATTTCTAGGCATTATGGAAGGGGCCGAAACAATCACTTTTTAACGGTATTTGTCCCGGCGGATATGCTTAGGCTAAGGTTTATGAAAGGCGGGAGGAAGGTTTCTGTATATGGGTAATTTTACGAAAGACGTAAAATCGGTCGTTGTCGATATCAGGGGAGTTTCCTGCTGTATGCCGCCGGTAGGCGAATTCATTATAGAAATGAGGCAGCAGCCTAAAGACGCGGTTATCGAATTGCTGACCGATAAAAAAGAGGACGTCGATGAAGTTTTAGACTGGATAAAAAGAGTCCATCAGGAAACTTTATCAGTCATCGAAGAAACCGGATACTGGAGAATTTTCGCTAAAAAAGTAAGCAATATGTGATTAAATTTAATTTATAAAATATAAAGGGGGTATTTGTTATGACAGAAGAAGAATTAAAGCAGATTAAGCCGACGGTTACGGTGGACGCAAGGGGAACCTATTGTCCCGGACCGCTGATGGAGCTTATAAAAGAAGTAAGGCAGCAGCCGGTTGGCTCCGTGATTGAATTGATTTCCGGAGACGCAGGAAGCGCCAAGGACGTTCCCGAATGGCTCAACAAAGTTAAGCAGGAATTTTTGGGCGTTATCCCCGGCGAAGGATTCTGGAAGATTTATGCCAAAAAAGTTAAAGATATGTAAGACTAATATTGTTAAATTTAATTAATTTTTTATTTTAAGGAGGCTGTTATGTCAAAAAGAGTAGTGATTGTCGGAGGAGGAGTAGGTGGAACTATCATTGCAAATTTACTTGCTAAAAAAATGCGTCCCGAACTTAAAAAAGGAGAGCTTGTAATAGACGTTGTTTCGGATAAGCCGGAGCATTTTTATCAGCCCGGCCTTTTATATATGCTCTTCGGTTTAAAGCATCACGACGAGCTTGTAAGAAACGAAAAAGACCTGCTCGACCCGATGGTGGAACTTCACCTTCATCCCGCCGTTAAAATAGATAAGGATAAGAATGAAGTTCACCTTAAAAACGGCGTAGTAATGAAATACGACATATTGGTTCTTGCGACCGGTTCCAGACCCGCACCGGAAATGATACCCGGCTTAAAAGAAGGCGGAAACTGGTTCTATGAAGTGGACGCATGCCTGAAACTCCGCCATGAATTAGTGAATTTCAAAGGCGGAAAAATTGTTTTAACGGTGGGACTGCCCCATAAATGCCCCGTTGCCCCGTTTGAAGTATCGTATATGCTTGACGACTGGTTTAAACAGAGAGGCATCAGGGACAAGGTCGATTACACTTATACATATCCGATAGGAAGGCTTCACGGACTTGAACCGCTTGCTAATTTCGGCGCTAAAACGTTCCCGAAACACGGAATCAATACGGAAACTTTGTTTAATATGAAGGAAGTGGACCCGAACAAAAAGACCGTTACCAGCCTTGAGGGCGTAACCCTTAAATACGACATTCTTATTGCCGTCCCGCCGCATAAAGGCGCGCAGGTAATAGAAGATTCCGGCCTCGGACAGAACGGCTTCGTTCCTACGGACAAATTTACGCTTAAAATGGAAGGCTCCACAAATATTTACGTCGTGGGCGATACCACCAATCTTCCGATAAGCAAGGCGGGTTCTACTGCCCACTTCGAATCCGACGTTATCGTCGAAAACATTGCATCCGAATTAAGAGACGGACTCACTCCGTTCAGATATGACGGAAAGGTATTCTGCTTTATCGAAACGGGTATGACCAAGGCTACTTATATTATGTTCGATTACAATACCCCGCCGAACCCGGTTACTCCGTCGGCGCTTATCCACTGGTTCAAATTAACGTATAATAAAGTTTACTGGCTTACCCCGATGGGAATTCTTTAATTTAACGATTTAAAAGGAGGCAAATTATGGCTGAAAATGAAGTAATAGATGTAGCTGCCGCCCTGACCAAGAAGCTATCGGAAAAGCCGCAAGCGTTAGAACACCTGCTTAATATTATAGACAGGCTGGATACAATCGACCAGGTTAGCGCGATACCTCAAGCGCTGAAAGAAAGCATGACGGATGCGATGATTCAGAGGTCGGCCGATAATATTACTACGGCTCTTTCCGTGCTGGACAGTTTTTCCGGAGACGAACAGCTCTCCATGATTAAAACTGCGGGAATGAAAGCGGAAAGCCTGAAAAAAAGCATAGAAACTATCGCCGAACTTGAAAAATCCGGCACTTTGCAGTCCCTTAAAGAAATGGGCGACTTTGTAGCCGGTTTCAGCAGGGGAACTACGGACGCCATGGTAGAGCGCCTGGCGGGCACAGCCGAAAAACTGGCTGAGCTGACGGATTCCCTTAGCGGCGAAAATATGGTAGGGCTGATTAAAAAAGCTCAGCATTTATCGGATTCGCTAGAATCCTCTTTAGATAAAATCGCCGAACTTGAAAAATCCGGCACTTTGCAGTCCCTTAAAGAAATGGGCGACTTTGTAGCCGGTTTCAGCAGGGGAACTACGGACGCCATGGTAGAGCGCCTGGCGGGCACAGCCGAAAAACTGGCTGAGCTGACGGAACTGACGCTTAATTACAACTTAAAACCGCTGCTCGATACGGGCGAATCTTTCATTAACAGCGGAACGCTGAACGACTTAGTCGAACTGTCGAACGGAGTTGCCGCGGCAAGAAGGATGATGACCGACGGGCTTATGGAAAGAGCGGTCGGAACGGGGCTTGAATTAGTCGAAGCTCTTTTAACGCAGATAGATATAAAAGAGCTGATAAACGTTATCGACTGTTCGACTCATGAAACGTTGACCGAATCTACCGACCCGAAATATCATAAAGGAGGGGTTCTGTCGCTGGTTTCGATGACGAAAGACCCGGACGTTATGAACGGACTTAAATTTATGATGCTTCTGGCCAAGAACCTGTCTAAAAATTTAAGGGAAAACGAACAGGATATATTTATGCGTTCCGGAAGCCACGGCAAAAGCGAATGCTATTAATCCCGTTTCTTTCGGGAGATTAACTTTTATTCCGCCGTTATCATTCAATTATTTTGGTAACGGCGGATTTTTTTGTCTAAAATTTTGCTTAAATCTTTATTAAAAATTTATTTAAAATTATAGATAAAAAATGTTATGATTAAAAAGTTTGATAATTAAAAAAAATAATTCCAAAGGGGGAGTTATAAGTATGGGAACCAATACCGCCGCGTTCAGCGCGGGAAATATCGCTTGGGTTTTAACTTCGGCCGCGCTTGTGTTAATGATGACGCCTGCGCTGGGTTTTTTTTACGGAGGAATGGTAAGAAAGAAAAACGTGCTTAACACGCTTTCTCTCAGTTTCGTGACTATTGCAACCGTCAGTTTTATCTGGATTTTATGGGGATATTCGCTCGCTTTCGGCCCCGATGCGTTAGGCGGATTTATCGGCAATCTTAAATACTTAGGGCTTTCCGGCATGGGCGTCGATAAACATTCAAGATACGCCGGTTCTTTGCCGTCTTTTGTTTTCGTGCTGTTTCAGCTTATGTTCGCCATAATAACCGTTGCGTTAATCAGCGGCTCGCTCGTAGAAAGGGTCAAGTTTTCTTCATGGGTAGTATTTACCGTAATATGGCTTACGGCGGTATATGCGCCCATAGCCCAGTGGGTCTGGGGAATAGGCGGCATTTTTCAAAAGATGGGCGTTCTCGATTTTGCCGGCGGAACGGTCGTTCACATAAGCGCGGGGTTCGCCGGACTTGCGGGCGCTTTAGTTCTCGGCAAAAGAAAAGGATATATGAAGGAAAATATAGTTCAGCCGAATCAGCTCGGATATACGATATTGGGAGCCGGACTTTTATGGTTCGGATGGTTCGGATTTAACGGCGGAAGTGCTCTTGCGGCAAATTCTATTGCGGCGTCCGCATTTTTGGTTACCAATACTGCGGCGGCTTCCGCGGCGGTAAGCTGGATGATTGCCGAGTGGGTAAGGAACGGAAAGCCTACGAGTTTAGGCATAGTTTCCGGCGCTATCGCAGGCCTTGCCACGATTACGCCGGCTTCGGGTTACGTAACGCCCGGAGCGGCTATTATTATCGGACTCGTCGCCGGAATTATATGTTTTTCGATGGTCGTTTTCATTAAGCCTAAGCTGGGTTACGACGACGCGCTGGACGTTTTCAGCGTGCACGGAGTCGGAAGCGTCTGGGGAGTTTTTGCCACCGGACTGTTCGCCGACCCTTTAATAAATAAAGCCGGAAAAGGCTTGTTTTACGGAAACCCGGGACAGGTCTGGATTCAGGTGCTTACGATTATCGCCGTCGCCGCTTATTCGTTTATAATGAGTTTTATTATATTTAAAATTATAGATTTAGCTATGGGTCTCAGAGTCGATAAAGATTCCGAAACTATGGGCCTCGACATAACACAGCACGAAGAAACGGGATATAATTTATAATAAGACGGATTCAAGGAATAAGAAGCGAAATGAGCGGGGCATAAACGTATGAAGAGGATTGCCGTATTGCTTGGGGAAAAGGAAAGGTATTCCGAAGGATTAAGAATGGCGGCGGGATTAAGCCTTCTTGATGATAAGGTGGATATTTATCTTTTAAACGGCGATTTTGCGGAAGCGGCTCTGCCCGCCGCCGAAAACCACCTCGATATGATGAGAGCCGTCGGGATAGGACTTTATTCCAATTTCAAGAAAGACGGTTTCGACTTTATATCCGGTTCGGATTTGGGAAAAAATTTATTAAAATACGATTACGTATTCTCATACCGATGAAAATTTTATATTTAATTAAAGAAAAATACGACGAAGATTCTTTAAGAACTCTTAAAGCTATTATCGATGCGCAAATCGCGGAAGGCAACGAAATTCTTGCGGTAAATCTTTACGATGCCGGAAATATCGATTACGGCGCATTAACCGATAAAATTTTCGAATACGACCGCGTAATCTGCATTTAGAAAAATCGCATAGAATAAACAGGGGAGGTTCAAATTTATGGATTACGGAATGAAAAACAGGCTTTCAAGGATTATTAAGCCGAAAGACGGCAGGACGGTTATGCTTGCAGTTGACCACGGCTATTTTATGGGACCGACGGGGGGACTCGAAAATATCGGCAAATCTATTACCCCGCTTTTAAAGTATGCCGATTCCCTGATGCTTACGCGCGGCATATTAAGAAGCCAGATTAACCCCGAAATAGATATTCCGCTTGTTTTGCGCGTCAGCGGCGGAACCAGCATCCTGAAAGACGACCTGTCCGACGAAGATATAAGCGTCTCCATGGAAGACGCAGTCCGCTTGAACGTCTGCGCGGTAGCTTTGTCTATTTTTATCGGTTCTAAAAACGAAAGGCAGGGCATAATTAATTTGTCGAAATTGGTAGATAAGGGTTATAAATACGGTATCCCGGTTCTTGCGGTAACCGCCGTGGGAAGGGAGATGACGAGAGACGCGCGTTATTTGTCGTTAGCGGTCAGAATCGCCGCCGAAACGGGAGCAGGCATCGTAAAGACTTATTATTGCGAAGATTTCGACAAGGTAATTGAAACCTGCCCTGTCCCCGTGGTAGTCGCAGGAGGAAAAAAAACCGGAGAGCGGGAAGCTCTCGAACTTGCCTATAATGCGGTAAAACACGGAGCGGCGGGCGTCGATATGGGCAGAAATATATTTCAATCCGAAAAACCGTCTAATATGCTCAAAGCCGTGAAAGCGGTCGTCCACAAAGGGATTGCGCCGGAAGAGGCGTACGATAAGATATATACGGATTAAGGGAATATAATTCGTGAATAATTTAAAAAACGAAAAAAGTTCTTATTTAAGAACCGCCGTAAGCCAGCCCGTTAACTGGTATCCGTGGTGCTCGGAGGCATTCGGGAAGGCTAAGGAAAAGGATATGCCCGTGCTTTTAGATATAGGAGCCGTATGGTGCCACTGGTGCCACGTAATGGACGGGGAATCTTACGAGGACGAAGAAACCGCGGCTATAATAAACGAGAATTATATTGCCGTCAAGGTCGATAAAGACGAAAGGCCGGACATAGATTCGCGGTACCAGAAAGCCGTAAGCGTGTTTTCGGGAACTGGCGGATGGCCTTTAACCGCTTTTTTAACTTATGAGGGATATTTTTTTTACGGAGGCACGTATTTTCCCAAAGAATCCAATTACGGACTTCCGGCATATAAATCCGTTTTGACTGAAATTGCAAAATATTACCGTGAAAACAAAGAAGCCGTTTTTGCCCAAAGCGCCGATTTTTATCAAAGAATTTCGGACGATTCCAACAAGTTCTCTATTTTTAATATTAATATTAAAAGGATAAACGATGCTATAAAAAAGGATAATTCTTTAAATATAGATTACGTAAAGAGATTTGTAAACGAGGGCGCGCTAGAATTCAAACTTCATTTCGACGAAATTAACGGAGGGCTTGACGAATCGCCCAAATTTTTTTATTTTTCGGCGTTAGAACTTCTTGCATGGGATTATATAACCAACAGGGATAAAGATTCGCTTAATAAAGGACTTTTGACTTTAAAAAAAATAGCCGCCGGAGGAGTATTCGACCATGTAGGCGGCGGTTTTCACAGATATTCTACCGATAAAAAATGGATTATTCCGCATTTTGAAAAACTTGCCGAAATAAATGCTCAGGCTTTGAGAGTATATGCCTATTATTATAAATTGACCGGCGATAAGATTTTATTGAACGTTATAAACAAAACCCTCGATTTTATATCCGGCGAACTATACGACGGGTTTAACGGCGGTTTTTACGCAAGCATCGATGCGGACACCGGAAACGGCGACGACGGAAGATTCTTTACTTGGACATATGACGAATTTAAAGAGGTTTTTCCCGATAAAGAAGAGTTTAGAGCCGCGTCGGAATTGTTTAATATAAACAAAGAAGGCATGATGCGCCATGCGGGCAGCGAAACTTCCGATTCCGGCGGATTCAGGGATAAAGGTTTAATGCCTGGAGGCGTCCCGAACGTATTGTATGCAGGGGCTTACGCGAAAGATTTAGGCGGCAAATCTTACGATAGTATCGTTTCGAAACTTAGAGCTTTCAGGGAAAAAAGGAAAAAACCTTTTACCGACAGGATAAAATATTCCTCGGTGAACGGAAATATAATATATTCCATTACCGAATTAATAAAATTTTTCAGCCCTTTCGATCCGAACCGCCAAAAACTTAACGGAATGGCCGAAAAATCTATCAAAATCTTTTTAGACGTTTTCGATAAAAACGGGGATATAGGGAGATTTACCGGCGAACCCGGAGGTTCCGTTTTAGACGATAACGCGTATATTATTCTTGCTTTGATAGGATTGTTCGAAACTACGTCGAAACCCGTATATTTTGTTTACGCAAAAAAAATAGCGGAATACGTTATCAAAAATTTTTACGACGGCGAAAAGGGCGGTTTTTTTGATATAAAGCATACGACAAAAAGTTCCAAAATAGGTTTTTTAAGCCACAAGGAAAAAAATATTGCGGACTACGGCGGTTATTCGCAAAACGCGTCCATATTGTCCGCCATGTCTAAACTTCATATGCTTACCGGAGAAGTTCAGTTTAAAAACGTAATATTAAAATCTTTCGAATATTTTATAAACGAAGCAAATTTGCTAAAACATAACGCATCCGCTTATTTAATAAGCCTTATAGATTATGCGTCCGGGACGGACGTAAATATTATCGCGGGCAGATACGGCGATAAAGCCGTCGCCGATTTTTTCGATATGCCGGGCAAGTTTAGCGGCGGCGATAAATTAAAGGCGGGTTTGAATGCGTTTAATTTATTCGTCGATATGAATAATAAGGATTTGACAGAAAGTTATTCCGGTTTTGAAGGGTTTGAAAAAGGAGATGCGTTGATTCTGGAGGAGATTAGAAACGCCGCCGCCGAATTCGGCAGGGTAAAAAAGCCGCTGGTTTTCCAGTGCGGGAACAAATCCTGCAGCGTAAAAATTTTATAAATTTTAAAAAAAATAAATAAAAAATAAAATTATGCCGATATTTCTTGACATAAATTAATATGTTGTAGTAATATACTTTACTATTAATATATTGATATCCGATATATACGGCGTATAAACAGTTTAACGGTTTGAAAGCGGGGGGAAATCCGTATGAAAAGAGTATTGGTTTTGCCGATATTTTTTACAATACTTTTTATTTTAATTTCTAATGCCTATTCATACGTTAACGTCGTTACCGTCCGTCCCGGAGCTACGCTCGGACAGATAGCAAACGCACATAACACCACCGTAGCTTCTATAATGTCCTTAAACGGCCTTCATAACTACGTCATATATCCCGGCGAGAGATTAAAAGTTCCTTCGTCATCCGGCGCGGGCTCTTACCGCCCGTATCATCCGGCTCCTTCGTTCGGACGCTATACCGTCCAGTTCGGAGACACCCTTTCGTTAATAGCCCAGAAATACGGAACTTCTATCGCCGAATTAAGAAGGTTAAACCATCTTTATTCCAACGTTATAAGACAGGGTGCGGTCCTTACGGTGCC
>JAKAKK010000032.1 GCA_021813525.1 bacterium | reverse complement strand
ATGCTTCTTTTGCCTAAATTTTTCGAATTAGGTTTGTCGGCGAGGCTGAAGAATATACTTTTTGTCGTCGATATAAGGGAAAAAAGTTTTTTAGGCGAGTTAGAAAATTATATTAAATTTTTAAAACGCCGGTCGGGATTTTTTAAATTTATTTTTTTCGACGCAAGAGACGACATAGTCATAAGGAGATATTCCGAAACCCGAAGGAAGCATCCTTTATCGGGAAGCGACATATCCTCCGCGGTTAAAAAAGAGCGCAGGCTTCTTAAAAAAGCAAAAGCGGCCGCGGATGCGGTTATAGACACTTCCGATATTAAAATCCACGAACTGGAGCATATCTTATCTTCGCATTTAGAAGGGCTTATATTTCCCGTCTCGTTTTCCGTTAAAATAGTTTCATTCGGTTTTAAATACGGCCTGCCGCTCGAGGCGGACACCGTTTTCGACGCAAGGTTTCTTCCGAACCCATTTTTTGTAGAGCCTTTAAAAAATTTGACCGGCATCGATACCGAAATAGCCGATTATATGCTTTCTTTTAAGGAATCCAAAGAATTTATAAAGCGCATAGCCGATTTTTTAACTTTTACCCTGCCTCTTTACAGGAGGGAAAATAAGTCTTATTTTACCGCGGGAGTCGGCTGTACCGGAGGCGTCCACAGGTCTGTTTTCGTAGTGGAAGAATTAAAAAAAAAGCTGGGAAGCGTTAACGACGAATACGGAATATCGTATTTTCACAGAGACATTCAAAGACAACAAACAAAAGACAACAAATAAATTGACCTTGAGGCATATTTATTATATTATATATTATATTATAAATTTAAAATAAGGTGGATTATCATGAACAATAAAAAATCTAGTTTTATTTTTACGTCAGAATCCGTAACCGAAGGGCATCCGGATAAGATTTGCGATAAAATATCCGATTCTATCCTCGATGCTTTTATGGCGCAGGATAAATATTCCAAAGTCGCCCTTGAAACAATGGTAACGACCGGGCTTGTAGCTATTGCCGGCGAGGTTTCGTCCAGCGGTTCCGTAAATTATCAGGATATAATAAGAAACGTTATAAAAGAGATAGGATACGACGATTCGTCCATCGGTTTCGATTATAAAAGCTGCGGGATAATTGCGGCGGTAGGAAAGCAGTCTTCCGATATAAGAATGGGCGTCGAAAGAGAAAAGGACGAAGACCAGGGCGCGGGCGACCAGGGGCTTATGTTCGGATACGCCACGTCGGAAACGGAAGATTTTATGCCGACTCCGATTTATTACGCCCATAAATTAACCAAAAGGCTTGCCGAGGTGAGAAAAACCGGAGTTCTGGATTTTATTAGGCCTGACGGTAAATCCCAAGTTTCGGTAAGATACGTAAACGGCGAACCGGATAAGATTACATCCATAGTGCTTTCCACCCAGCATACGGAGTCGGTATCGCAGGAAAAGCTTAAGGATGCCGTAATTTCCGAAGTTATAGGCAAGACTATACCTGCGGAACTTATGGACAAAGATACTAAATTTTTTATAAATCCGACGGGACGTTTTGTTATAGGCGGTCCTAACGGCGACACGGGACTTACCGGAAGAAAAATCATAGTCGATACATACGGCGGAATGGGAAGGCACGGCGGGGGAGCATTTTCAGGGAAAGACCCTTCCAAAGTCGATAGAAGCGGTTCCTATATGGCAAGATTTATCGCTAAAAACGTAGTCGGCAGCGGCGTAGCTAAAAAATGCGAAGTTCAGGTAGCGTACGCCATAGGCGTAGCCGAACCGGTTTCCGTTATGGCAAATACTTTCGGCACCGGAATTTATCCGGACGAAGCTATTTCGCAGGCTATTTCCAAGGTTTTTAGTCTGAAGCCTTATAATATCGTTAAAACTCTCGACCTTTTAAGGCCTATTTATGCTAAGACATCAAACTACGGCCATTTCGGCAGGTTCGACGACGATTTCGTATGGGAAAAACTTAATAAAATCGAAGAAATCAAGAAAGAAGTCCAGAACTTAAGCAAGACCAAAGAATTCGTATAAACTTTCAACTATATTAACTTGTATAATAATAAATATTGGAGATTAAATGGCGGACATAAAAGACGTTAAACTTGCAAAGCAGGGCAAAGAAAGAATTTTATGGGCGGAACAGGATATGCCCGTTTTAGGATTAATAAAAGGGCAGTTTTCCGATAAAAAACCTTTTAAGGGTTTAAATATGGGACTTTGCCTTCATGTTACGGCTGAAACCGCAAACCTTGCAAGAACGCTGAAAGAAGGCGGGGCAAACGTATATTTGTGCGCCTCCAATCCGCTTTCGACACAGGACGACGTAGCAGCTTCTCTTACAAAAGATTTCGGAATCGACGTTTACGCTATAAAAGGAGAAGATTCCGACACCTATTATAAACATATAGAAAGCATACTCAGCCATGAGCCTAACGTTACCCTCGACGACGGCGCAGACCTCATATCGGTAATACATAAGAAGCATAAAAAATTAATTAAAAACATTAAGGCGTCTATGGAGGAAACGACTACCGGCGTAATAAGGCTTCGCTCTATGCAGGAGGCTGGAGAACTTAAGATACCGGTTATAGCGGTCAACGATGCCGACGCCAAACATCTTTTCGACAACAGGTACGGCACGGGGCAATCTACTATAGACGGAATAATAAGAGCTACGGATATGCTCCTTGCAGGCAAAAATTTCGTAGTTATGGGTTACGGCTGGTGCGGCAAGGGACTTGCATCGAGAGCAAGAGGCATAGGTTCAAACGTCATAGTTACGGAAATAGACCCGGTCAAGGCTTTAGAAGCCGTAATGGACGGATTCAGGGTTATGAAAGGAACTGATGCGGCAAAAATAGGCGATATTTTTTGCACCGTTACCGGCGATATTAACGTTATCGACGTAGAACATTTTGAGAACATGAAAGACGGAGCGATAGTTTCCAACTCCGGACACTTCGACGTGGAAATAAACATAAAAAAGCTTAAGAAGATGGCAAAAAAAGTCAGAACCGTCAAAGATTTCGTCGAAGAATATACTTTGGAGGACGGCAAGAGAATATATCTCCTTGCCGAAGGCAGGCTCATAAACCTTGCAAGCGCGCACGGGCATCCCGCCAGCGTTATGGATATGAGTTTTTCCGTTCAGGCTCTTTCCGCGGAGTTTGCCGTTTTAGGGAAGACTATGTCGCCCGGGGTTTACAACGTTCCTAAAGAAATAGACGAGCGTATCGCTTCCTTGAAACTTAAGTCGATGGATATAGAGATAGATACGCTTACGAAAGAACAGATAAAATATTTAAAATCGTGGCAGGAAGGAACGTAAAAAGTAAAAAACAGGGATTGGCTGGCTTTGCTCGCAACGACGCTGTATGTATGGGGCAATCAACGGTTTAAATCGTAGAGGTATTTAATGCCTTTCAGCGTCCAGAATCCGTCAAAAGTTTTTGCATATTTTGTTTTTACGGCATCCGCTATTAATTCTAAGTTGCCGCCGGTTATGACGATATCCGTGTTTTCCGTATTTCTGTTGTAATACTCGCATATATTATTTATAAAACCTTCCAATAAAAATATATATCCGAAATATATGCCGGATAATATAGAAGACTCCGTATTTGTGCCTATAATATGAGCTTTTTCTATATTTGTTTTATTGATATCCACTATAGGGAGCTTTTCCGTCGATTGATAAAGGGAGCCTGCAAGAGCGGGCAAACCCGGAAATATAACTCCTCCCAGAAAATAACCTTTGCCGTCGATAATGTCTATAGTTAAGGCTGTTCCCGAATCTATGATTATCTGAAACTTTTGTTTGGAAAAAAATGCGTAACTAACATTGGCGATTCTATCGGAACCTAATTTTTCGGCGCTTTCTAAGCAAATATGAATATTTAATTTTATTTTAGACGAAATATAAAAAGGTTCGATTTTAATTTTACCGAAGAAGTCTTTATATATAGGGTCGATGGACGGAACGACCGAGGAAATAGAGACGCCGTTTATATCTTTTAGAGGATAATTTTTTGCAAAAAACTTTTTTAAATCGTTTGGCGACGAAATTTTTGCGGTATCTATCCTGAAAGTTTTAATTATGTCGTATCCTTCCTCTTCGAACAGCCCGAAAGAAGAAGACGAGTTGCCTATATCGCACGATAATATCATAAAATAAAGTAATTAACAGCAATAAATAAAATTTAAAAGTATATTTCGCCGGAGATAATTTTTTCCAGTTCGTTTTCGCCTGTTTTTAAAAGAAGCGCGCCTTTGGAATCTATGCCGACGACCTGTCCTTCAACCTTTCTATTCTCGACGTTTATCGAGATAACTTTACCCATCATTCCGAAGTATTTTTGATAATAGCCGAGAACGGAAGACAATCCCGTAGATAAAAACATTTCATAGTATTTATCGAATTTGTTTAAAATCGAAGCTATCAGCCTGTTTCTGTCTATGAGGGCGCTTGAACCGTTTGTTTTTTCCGATTCTATTAATAGCGAGGTGGCGATATTTTTTATGTGAGCGTCCATATATTTTTCGGGCATATTTACGTTCATTCCTATTCCTACCACCATATATTCTATAGACATATTCTGCGTACTCATTTCCGTCAATATTCCGGAAACTTTTTTAGAACCTATGAGAATGTCGTTGGGCCATTTAATCTGGGGCTGGAGGGAAGCGACTTCTACTATTGCGTCCGCTACCGATACCGCGGCTAAAATCGTCATTCCCTGGGCTGTTTCCGGAGTAAATTTAGGCCTTAATATTATAGACATATAGATATTGCATCCGCAGGGAGATGTCCAGAATTTTCCGTTCCTGCCCCTTCCTTTTTCCTGGTAATCCGCAATAACCACGCTTCCGTTTTTTACGCCTTTAGCGGCGAGGTCTCTGGCGAGAGTGTTTGTAGAATCGACTTTTTCTTCATAGTACAAGTTTTTTCCGGCGAAAGACCCCTTCAGCATTTTTTTAATTTCGAATATATCTATATAATTTATTTGTTCCATTTTACGGCCTCTTAAGTTATTATTATATACTATATGCTATTTTTTTTCTGATTTTACTTGACGAAATTTAAAGAGAAATCGGCGGGAATTACGGAATTGGTAAGCGACCCCATAGAAATATAATCTATGCCGGTTTCTTGCGCAATTATTCTTAAATTATCTACAGTTATATTGCCGGAGGCTTCCGTGACGGCTTTTCCGTCTATGATTTTAACGGCTTCTTTCATTGTTTTTATATCCATATTGTCCAGCATTATCACGTCCGCTTTTGCTTCCAATGCAGATTCGACTTCTTCGAGAGTTGCGGTTTCTATTTCTATTTTGAAATTTAAACCGGAATAGTGTTTTCTTACTGCATCCATAGCGTTTTTTATTCCGCCTGCAAGTTTAATATGATTGTCCTTTATGAGTATTCCGGATGAAAGGTCGAATCTGTGGTTTTCTCCTCCGCCCGTTTTGACGGCATATTTCTGAAGCAGCCTTAGTCCGGGAATAGTCTTCCTCGTATCCAAAATTTTTGTTTTAAGCCCTTCGAGTTTTTTGGACGCGATATTAGATATAGTTGCGATGCCCGACAGATGCTGCAGAAAATTAAGGGCCGTTCTTTCTCCGTACAGTATGGCGCTAGCTTTAGCTTCAAGTGTTATAATCTCCTGCGATTTAACCGCCCTGTCCCCTTCGCCGCACAAAAAATCTATTTTATAATTATTTTTTGTAATTATATCGAATACCTCGGAAAATATCCGCAGTCCGCAAACGACGGTTTCTTTTTTTGCGGTAACCTCGCACCGCATAACAGGGTCTTCGTCTGAAGTTACGGCATCCGTGGTTATATCGCCGCCTTTAATATCTTCATTCAGCGCCGCATATATAAGAGGTTTTACCTGCAGTTCGAAAATACGCATATCTTACCGTTATTGTTGTTTAATCTTTTCTATTTCTTCCTTGACGAGCTTTTCTATAATTTCGGGAAGAGATGTTTTTACGGCTTCGATTATTTGAGGTTTAATATCGTCTATGGTCTTTTCTACGGCATTTTTTAGATAATCTTCCAATTTAACGAGATTTTGTTCGTCTAAAATTTTCAAATTTAACTCTCCTTTAGATTCATTAGTATTTATGTTCATATCTAATTTATATGTTCCGGGTTCGCCGGCCTTTTCGTTATCTCCGCCTAAAGCTATATTAAAGCCGGAGAAAGGCTCGTCTAAATCTGAGGCGCTAGAAGCGTCGGAGACGTTTTTATCATGCTCCGTTTTAAGGGTTATGGAGTCTAACGATACCGAGGATTCGAAGGTTTCCGCCGGCGCGTTTAATTCAAATATTCCCGCAGGTTTATCGTATTTGGATATATTATCCGGCTCCGAAACTTCCCCTGCAATATTAAACTGAGACGTTTCGGGTCGTCCGAAGATTTCCGCCGGAGCGTCGGCAAAAATCTGTCCGGGTTCCTGTTGCCGTTCCGGTTCCGCCTTTTCCTCATATGGCACAAAAGACGGTGCCTGTTCTTCATCCTTTGCTTCATTCTGAGCGGTAATTAATTCTATATCCGGAATATTAGCCGTCGGCGTGTCTTCTATGATATAGCCGCCCGGAGCATCCGGTTCTTCTTTTTTATTGAGATTTTGAAATTCTTTAAATATTGCATCGTCTTTAAATAAATTTTCGAATGCCTGGCTTAACTCCGAAGATTCGAGGCCTTTATTTTCGTGTTCTTTATTATCGTCGCGGGTATCCGCTGTATTCTCGGGGGCGGCGTTTGCGGCGGCGTTTTCCTCCGTTTTTTTAATTTCGAAGGCTCCGATATCGTATATCTTTTCCGCGGCATTTTCTGCTTTTACGCTATTGCCGGAGGCATCGGAAGCCGTATCGCTTCCGTTAAGGGTTCTTTTTATTTTAGAAATAAAAGTTTCTTTATCGAAAGGCCTGTATATGAAACCGTCGGCTTTAAGTTTTATCAGTGTTTCTCTTTCATTGTCCGATAAATCGGAAGGAACCAATAAAATCAAAGGTATATTTGAAAATTCCTTGCTTGTTTTTATTTCCGTTATGCTTTTTTTTAGTTCGGTGTCGATAGTATTGTAGCCTAATACGATTATATCGGGAATAAAGTTTTTAGCCGCTTTATAAACGGCGGAAGGTTCGCCGACGAGGGTAAGCTCGAATTCGGGATTATCGACAAATACGGCAGATACGGCTCTTTGCAACGATTCGCTTTCGTCTATAAAAATTATATTATACGACATAATTTACCGCCTCCCAATGCTTTAAAACATTTATTATTTTTGATATACTATATTAATTATAGCAATATTTATACTATACTATAATTTTCGTCCGATTTTATCTTAATTTTAATATTTTTAAATAATATAGTCAATAATTTTAAAGCGATTATGTCGACCATAGACAGATATATATTTAAGCAGATGATTTTTCCTTTCATCTTCGGGCTTTTAGTATTTACGTTCAGCGTTACCATAAACCGTATTCTTTTGCTTACGCAGATGGTCCTGAATAAGGGCATAAGCATTTCGGCCGTATTAAAGCTGGCAAGTTTGACCATACCGGATTTTATGATTATAACGCTTCCGGTGTCTTTTTTGCTTGCCCTCTTGACGGTGTTCGGGAAAATGACGCAGGATAACGAAATTATGGCGCTGAGGGCATCCGGAATAAGCATAGTCAAGCTTACTAAGCCGGTTTTATTGTTTGCGCTGATACCGCTTTCGTTTTCTATTCTTTTTTCCTTTTATATGGCGCCGAGATTTAATTTCTTTTTCAGGGTTCTTGCCGTAAAAGAGGTTAAAAAGGCGGCTCTTTCGGCGCTGAAAAAAAATTCCCTGACGAACAGGTTCGGAAACCTTAAAATCTTCGTGAAAAACGTTAATACGGATAAATCTACAATGAAAGGCATTTTTATATTAAACAAAGTGCGCAATACGCCTGAAACTTTAATCGCTAAAAGCGGCAGCATAAAATACGACCAAAAGCTCAACACGCTGTCTTTTTATCTAAAAAAGGGGACTATCCAGAATCAGAATCCCGATTCGAAAAACTTCTGGCTCCTTCATTTTGATACCTATAAAATAAATATTAAATTAAAAGGGCTTTCTTTTCCTGGGAAAAACAGCTCTATGCATTTTTTAACTTTTTCGGCGCTTGCAAGAAAATATATAACGGAAAAAAGTCCCGAACTAAAAAACATTTATCTTGCGTATCTTTATAAAAAAATAGCCATTCCGGCCGCCGCGGTTTTGTTTATATTTATAGGCATGCCGCTCGGCATGCTTCTTGAAAAAAGAAGTTTATTTCTTGCTATTTCATATACTATAATATTCGTCGTAGTATATTATATAATTTTCACGTCGGGATTTTATCTGTCCCTTAGAAATCAGTTAAATCCATTTATAGGCGTATGGGGCGCGGATTTATTTCTTGCGGTTTCCGGTTCGTTTCTGTACTTTAAAGCCTTATTGAAATAATTATATTATGAAAATAAAAATATTGCAGAAATATCTCATAAGCGAATTTTTAAAATATTTCGCCATATCGCTTGCCGGCCTTATATTTTTTTATATAGTGGTCGATTTTATTTCCAATATAGGCGCTTTTACGAAACATTCTCCCGAATTTCAATATATAATCCTTTATTTTTTTTACAAACTGCCGGAGATAACTTACAGGGTGCTTCCGCTCTCCGTTCTTCTGTCAACCCTGCTTTCTATATCCTTTTTCAATAAAAATAACGAAATAACCGCCATAAAATCTTCCGGTTTAAGCATGGCGAAATTCTTCGCGCCTTTAATAATTTTAGGCGCCGGGATATCCGTTTTCGCGTTCCTGCTTTCAAATTTCGTCGCGGTAAGGTCTAACGTTTTAAGAAGGGTAGTTATGCAGAGGGATATTAATAGAAATAAAAATTATAACGAAGGTTCGGTTTATAAATACACGACCAGAAACATATTTATTCATTATAAACGCTGCATCGTTACGGCGGAGATGATGGATCCGGCGTCTAAGACGGTTAAGGGGGTCAACGTTTACGTGTTTAACGATAAATTTATGCTGAAAAAAAGATATACCGCCGAAACCGGCTATTTCGGAAAAGGCGGACTAAAATTAACGGGAGGACAGGAAGACGATTTCGCTCTAAAAAGCGGGCGGGGATTTGTCCAGAAATATTTCAAGGCCGTTAACGTTCCGATATATTTAGACTTAAATTTTTTCAGGTCTTATACTTTAAAACCTGAGTTTTTATCGATAATAAACCTTTCGGACATGATAGCGGTGGCAAAAAAATCGGAATCCGGTTTAAGCTATATTCTTACCAGTTATTATTCTAAGTTATCCTTTCCGGTTATCAATTTAATTCTTATACTTATAGGAATTTCTATCGGGCTTCTGCTGGGCAAAAAAGGGAATTCTCCCGTTTCTATAGGCATCAGTTTAGCGTTCGCTTTTACGTGGTGGGTAATAAATTCCATAGCTTTGTCTCTCGGAGAGTCGGCCCAGCTGAATCCGGTTCTTTCGGCGTTTATGTCCGATATTATATTCTTATCGTTTGCTTTATATCTTATAACGGATATAGACTGATTGATTACAGGCAAGCGGTTTATAATTCAAAGCTTAATCCGTCCCAGGACGGTATTAAGTCGTCCCGCCCGCACCGGCAGATGCCGGTTATTTCCTCATAATCTATGTTATGCCCCATATGGGTGAAATATGTTTTTGCAGGATTTATTTTTCCGGAAATTATGACTGCTTCTTCCAAACTCAGGTGGGTCGGATGAGGCTTGTATCTTAAAGCGTCTATCATAAGGGCTTTTAAGCCCTTCAATAAATCGAACGACTGTTCGGGTATGGACGAAACATCCGTTATATAGGCGAAATCGTTTATTCTGTATCCGTATATTAAATTCCTTCCGTGAAAAACGGGTATTGGAGTAATTTTTAATCCGGGTTTTATTTCCAGCGGTTCTTTTATTACGTTAGGGACGAGATAAGGCTTGCTGGATTCGGATTTTTCTTTAAATATATAATCGAATTTGTCTTTAATAAAATTTAAGGCGGTTTCGGAACCGTATATCGGAATAAATTTATCTTCGCCGGTTTTCAAATAATTAAACATTCTTAAATCGTCTATTCCGAAAATATGGTCTGCATGCGTGTGGGTATATAAGACGGCGTCTATGTTTTTAACGTTAAATTTTAACGCCTGCGTCCTTAAGTCCGGAGAGGTGTCTATCAGGATATCTAAATTATTTGCCGATACTAAGACGGAAGGCCTCAACCTTTTATTCTTCTCGTTTGCGGAAGTGCAGACGCCGCAAGTGCATCCTATTAACGGAACGCCCGTAGAAGTGCCGCATCCGAGGACTAATATTTTCATATATTTTTATGATACAATAAAACGTATATTAAATAAAGCATGTATAAAATCGAAATAATATTATACCTCGATGAACAAGAGAGACCACGAAAAAATAAAAATTAAAAGGGAAATTATCTTTGCAACCGTAATATTCTTCCTTGTAATTTTTTCAACATTCGAAGAATTAAGGATGATTTCTTTTGCGAATGTTTCGGTAACGTCTAAGATTATCGTTTACGCCTATATAAACGTTACGATAGTTTTATTTCTGCTTATGTCGTTTCTGGTGCTCAGGAACGTCGTAAAATTAATAATAGAAAGAAAAAGGGGCGTAATAGGGGCAAGACTTAGAACTAAGCTTGTGGGATTGTTCGTAATAGTAAGCGTAGTTCCGTCGGTTTTTATGTTTATAGTCATAATAGCTACGGGTTTTGCTTCTAATATAATAAATAAATGGTATTCGCTCAGATTCGAAAAGGCTATGTATTATACCTCGAGCATAATCCGCCGCAAAAGCGGATTGATTAAGAGCGCGGGCGACGCCGACGTTAACAGGAAAATAGAATGGCTCGAACATTTTTATAAGCAGTATTCGCAGTTCAGATTCATAAAAAACCCCATGGAGACGACCTATCTTATATTTTTTTCGATATTTACCCTTATTATTTTGTTTATATCTTCGTGGGT
>JAKAKK010000046.1 GCA_021813525.1 bacterium | reverse complement strand
CGAGGGCAGTTTGGGAACTGTATTTCAGGGACCATTTTCCATATTCTCCTTTAGGCATGTTCATTATAATATGGACGCTTTATATAATTCTTATGCTTTTTGAAATGTTTTACCTGTTCAGGGTTTCAAACATAAAAAGAGCGCAAGAGGACAGCGGTTTTAGAGGAAAATTAGCGGATTTCTTTACGCTCGGAAATAAAGACTTATCGGAAAAAGCCGCAAAAAAAGACCATAAAGCCCTTATGATTATTGCGGCGTTAGGCATAGGTCTGGCGTTTCTGTTTCACGGCTACGTCGGATTTTTATTCGGCGCCATAAAAGCCAGGCCGTTGTGGTCGAATCCGCTTATACCAGTTTTGTTTATAACGTCCGCCATTGTTTCCGGCATTGCGCTTATGGGCGTATTATACGTTATAGGCTTTTCGTTTTATTCCGATAAAAATAAGGTAAAATCAGAAACCGTTTACGCGCTTAATAAAATTTTGCTGTTAATGATAGGATTCGACCTGTTTTTCGATTTAATCGAATGGCTTTATTCCGTCCGTTCTTATGCTCCTAAAGATTTATACGAAGGATGGCACTCTGTTTTTAGCGCGGGCGGGGGCGGCGTTTTAGCTTTTAATTACCATTTTATGCAGATAACTCTTGGACTTATTATACCGGGGCTTCTGCTTATTTCAAAAAAAGTAAGAAATTCTAAGGTGTGGACGGTGATAATAGGCTTTTTAGTGCTGATAGGCGTCTGGGCAATGAGGTTTAACACGGTCGTCGGAGCCCAGCTTCAGACAAAAATAGGACAGGGGACCGTTCTTTTCGATATTCCCTGGCTCGGTTACGACGGATACATAACGGGAATAGGATTATTTGCGTTGGGCATCTTTTTAATATTCGTTTTCGGCTATTTATTGGGATGGGAAGATAAACCCGAATTAACCGGTAATAATTAAAATAAGGAGGATATGTAATGTCAATGAATAGAAGAGACTTTTTAAAATATTCGACATTCGGCGCGGCGGCGGTTTTTACCGGAGCGGGTTTAACCCAGTGGGCGGGCGGAATGTTCCATTATGAGGGAGAATATGTATATCCGGGAAGAACGGAAAACTGGAAGGGAGTCGAAGTAAAGTTCACTACCTGCAAGCAGTGCCACAGCGACTGCGCCGCTATGGCAAGGGTATTTAACGGAACGGTCGTAAAATTAGACGGCAACCCTTACGATATTCAGACCACCGAGCCAAATATTCCTTATGCTACGCCGATGAAAGAAGCAATTTCTTACGTCGGGACGAATTTCGACACGTCCAAGCCTTTCGTTGACGGGGCGCACTCTTTGTGTCCTAGAGGGCAGGCGGGAAGGCAGACTACTTACGACCCCTACAGGATATATATGCCGTTAAAAAGAGTAGGAGAAAGAGGTTCTAAAAAATTCAAAGTTATTTCATACGAGCAGTTAATAAACGAAGTAGTAAACGGAGGATATTTATTTAAAGACGTGCCGGGCGAAGAAAAAAGGTTTGTGGAAGGTTTCAAGCATTTATGGAATAACGGTAAAAACAGATTTGTTCCGGCAGATTCCAGATATCCGGATTTCGGTCCCAAAACTAATCAGTATGTCAGCTATTGGGGAAGAGCGGAGGCAGGGCAGGCGAATTTTATAACAAGATTTGCAAATGCCCTCGGTTCGGTTAATGCAATGCCGCATGTTTCAATCTGCGAACTCTCGCATCACGTTTCGACGTTCAGGACTTTTCCGGGAACGAATATGCTGAAACCGGACCTGCCCAACTGCACTCATCTGCTGATTTTCGGAGCAAACTATTACGAAGCGAATTTCCCTATGCAGACGCTGGCAAGAAGGTCGGCTGAAGCTACGGCGTCGGGAAAATTAAAAATAACCGTAGTTGACGTAAGGGCGGGAAATCAGGTATCCCATGCCGATAGGTATATCCCGATAGCCCCCGGCGGAGACGGAGCGCTTGCCATGGGAATGTTGCGCTGGATAGTAGAAAACAAAAGATACGACGAAAATTTCCTGACTAATTTAAACCACAGTTCGGCAAACGCCAACGGCGAGCCTAATTTTTCAAACTCTTCATATCTCGTGGTTGCGGATGAAAGCAATAAAGGTTTTGCAAAATTCTTAAAAAGCGGCAAATCGTTTTATGCTGTAGATAAAGCAACCGGAAAGCCGGTCTTAACGTCCGGGGCGGCAAAAGGCGACTTATGGCCTACCGGATTTTTATCTTTAGCTCCCGTAAACGTGAACGGCGTAAATTGTATGACGAGTATGCAGATGTTATGGAGCGAGCTTAGAAAACATACTATAGAAGAATACGCAAAGGAAGCCGGTCTTGCTCCGAGGGTGATACTGGAACTTGCAAATGAATTTACTTCCCATGGAAAAACCGCAGTGGCGGATTATTACAGAGGGCCTGTAAAACATACCAACGGCTATTATCACGGCAGGGCAATACAGTTGTTAAACGTAATGGTCGGAAACGTCAACTGGCAGGGAGGTTATATTAACGGCGGAGGCGGAGCCAACATAATGGGCGGTAAGGGTTTCCCGTATAATCTTGGAAAATGGCCGGGTTTTGTTCCCGCAAAGGGCGTAAAGATTTCAAGGGAAGGGTCTTTTTACGAAAAATCTTTGGAATATAAGGAAAAGGTTGCAAGGGGGCAGTCGCCGTTTCCGGCGCAAAGACCTTGGTTCCCTTTCGGTTTCGGCATGTGGCAGGAGATATGGGGCGGAACGTACTTTCAGTATCCGTATCCGGTAAAGATACTTTTCCAGCATATGGCAAACCCCGCATGGTCTATGCCCGGTATGGGCGGCGTGGACGATGAATCTAAGCCGTGGATGAGGATGATAAAAGATACAAACAAAGTTCCTCTGTTTATCGCATCGGATGCAATGATTGCCGAAAGTTCGTCATATGCCGACTATATCGTTCCGGACGCGACTTATTTAGAGGGATGGGGTTTTCTCGGCAACCTGCCGACGTACCCCACTGCAAGGACTTCGGTCAGACAGCCTGTAATAGAGCCTATGACGGAAAAAACCCCCGACGGAAGACCGATATGTATGGAGAATTTCTTGATAGACGTCGCAAAGGCTATTAGGCTTCCCGGGTTCGGCGAAAACGCATTCCTCGAAAGCGGAGAACTGAACCGTGCAGAGGATTATTATTTCAAAATGGCGGCAAACGTTGCATACGACGGCAAGTCTTATCTTGCGAAAAAAGGAAATAGATTCGTTCACTTAGGTCCGGTGCCGGATGCAAATGCGGACGAGATGCAGACCGTAAAAAATTATGTTTCTAAATTCGGGAAATCGCTGCGCCCGTATGAGTGGAAAAAAGTCGCCTATGTATTTGCAAGAGGCGGAAGATACGAGGATTATAACGTCGGTTATCTGCCGTGGGGAAAGCCGAAATGGGTAACCCACCTGTGGAATCCTAAGGCTCCCGTTAATATGTATAATGAAGACGTCGCGACTACCCATAACGCGATATCGGGCGAAAGATTCAACGGGACTACGGTACTACTGCCTCACAGAAATATGAGGGGCGAATTCCTCGATAAATTATATCCGAAGAGCGAATATCCGCTAAGGGCGTCAACTCACAGACAGCCGATTCACTCCAAATCGAGGACGATTGCAGACCCGTGGCTGTTGGAATTACTGCCGGACGCTTTCTGGGAATTAAACGAAGTGGATGCGAAAAAGCTGGGGCTATCGGACGGGGATACTATAAAGGTAATTTCTCCTACGTATCAAAAAGGAATTACCCACAGGGTAAGGATTATGCCGGGTGTAAGACCGGGAGTTATTACGGCGGCTACCGCTTTCGGAAGATGGCTTTACGGTTCGGGCACATGGTACATAAACGGGAAGAAATATACGGGCGACTCTGCAAGAAATCAAGGCGTCCATCCGAACGCTCTTTTTCTGCTCGATAATTCGATAGCGGCTAAAGACGGCTGGACGACGGTTTTAACCGACCCTGTAGGCGGCTCTATGGTTTACTACTATGCGCCGGTTAAGATAGAGAAGGTATAAATAATAAGTCATAAATACTGGATTCCCGCTTTTGCGGGAATCCAGAAAAATAATTTCTAAAATAATATAGATTAAATTATAGAGGTATATTCCTTATGAATACGGATAATGCGGCAAGGGAAGAAAAAGTCGATTTGGACGGTTTTGGAAAGCTGTCTGTTTACAGAAGCATGATGTATAACTTTTTTTCGAGAGTTTTTGCAAGAAAGGTCGATTTGAAATTTTTAGAAAGCCTTACGCAGGAAGAAATAGAAAATATTATCGGCGGCTTATGCGAAGACGACGAGGCTTCTAAAGAATTAAACAGGTCGGTAAGGAATATACTGTTTTCAAGTTTGAAATACGATAAAACCGAAAGCGAATTCGACGAACTTTTCGTAATTCCCGCACCCGGAAGATTTATACCTCCTTATATCAGCTATTATCTCGGAGGCGGAAATCAAAAAGCAGGCTTGGAAGACGGAGGCAAATCCGGAAACGAAGGCGATCTTGCCATTGTCGATAAATTAGAAATTACGTATAAATCTTTAAATTTCGAGTTAAAAGACCCGAATGGAGTTTCTATGAAAAGACCCGACCACATTTCCTATATTTTGGGATTTATGGCGGCCCTTATAAACCTTGAAGACAGGTATCTTACGGGACAGGTTAAAGAACCTCTGCCTTTCAACGAAGTCGTTGCCAACGAATTTATGTTTTTTAATGAATTCGTGGGTAACTGGGCAGGCTTATTTGCCGACGAGGTAATACAGCAGTCCGGCTCAATGTTTTACGCACCTGCGGCTAAACTTATGCAGGGTTTTATCGCCTGCGAACAGAGGGATTATAATAATATTGTTACGAAAATTTAACATAATTGTAATAATCTTGTAACATTCGTTTGTTAGAATAAGTATGGAAGCGGAAAATATATAAATAAAGCAAACCAAACTAAAAGAGAGGAGGAAGTTATGTACGAAATTAACAAGACAAAAAAGACGATGCGGTTGAACATGCTGCCGGCATTTATATTTGCAACGGCCGCAGTTCTGGCATTAGTCTTTGCGTTCAGCGGGGCAGGGAAGGCTTACGCATCGGGAGCAGCCCTTTACGAAAACCCCAACACCGGGGAGATATTTTTAACGCCGGGACCGGGCAGGGTAAAAGTAGGACAGAGCGTAATCAACCAGTTGTTGAAGCCGAATGCGGCAAAGACGACCGAACAGATTAACAATTTAAAAACTACGGAAAAGAAACTCGAGGCTTCGCTGAAAACCGTCAAGGGTGAAACCCTTCCGGCGTGGACGAAACATATTACCTTAGGTACGTTGGTTTATATGGGTTACGGGTATTATACTAATACCGGTTTTGCTCCCGCTTTACAGCTTCAGGAAAATCCTGCGGGTCCGGGAAACAACGGCTATAACGCTTTTAACGTGAACAGGGCGTATTTGATATTTTTATACCATCAGGACAACTGGTTCTTAAAACTGACGCCGAACATTAATAAGTCGAATAATTATAACGGAACAACAACAACCAATAATTGGTATGGCAACGGAACAGGCACCGGAACAACTACATCATGGCTTTCTTCGTCCGGCACCACATTCGGCAATGAGTATTTCAGGCTTAAGTACGCATTCTTGCAGTTTAACCATGTTTACGACGCTAACGGCTTAACCGTAAATATTAAAGCGGGCCAGTTTCCTACCCCGATGGTAGCATGGGAAGACGGCTTATTGGGTTATCACGTCGCGGAAAGAACCCCGTGGGGTTTTCTCGGAGTAACTTCTACTCAGGCAGGTCTCGGCGTATCCGGTAAGTTCAGGGCAAACGGAAAAATCTATATGGCTTATAACGCAGGTTTTTTTGATAACGCAACCTTCCATCAGGGCGAAGACGTTGACCAGAAATCGCCTCAGGCAAGAGTATCTTTTTATCCAATGGGGGCGGATTCAAATCTTGACGGCCTCGGCGTAAGCGGATACTACGCATGGTCGCAATCAAATAATTTTGAAGGTAATTTCGGCATTAACAACAATAACGATAATCCGACTGCAAGAACTTCCGCAATACTTGATTATAAAACGCCGCAAGGATTAATAGCATTGCAGTTTGACTATGGTTTAAATGCCTTGTCCGGCGGCTATGCAAGCGGAGCGGGTTCTATAAGCCAGGATGCCGGAAGCTATTGCGGATTAAGTCCTTCATACACTTATGTATGTAATGCGAACGGCGCTAGTTATCCGCCTTTCATAGGAAGTTTGGGAACATTAATTAAATATCAGCACAACACGGAACATGGCTACGACGCATTCGGATACTATAATATTCCAAACAGTAAATTCGGCGTATTCGGCCTCATTCAGAGATTCTATTATTCCGACCCGTCTGCTGCAACTTGGAACGCAATAAGTGATGCTCAAGGTTATACGGGCGCGAATATTTCTTCCGGCAACCCTTACGATTTCCAAAGAGGCGTAGTCGGCGTGGCATATCATCTAAACAGCCATATTACTTTAACCGCCGATTGGCAGAATTATCAATTCCTTTATGCGAAAGACTATAGGGATTTACCAGTTACCAACACGGAATATTTAGATTACGGCCAGTGGATGGGGCAAACGAACGCCTATTTCCTGCAGGCAAGGATTGCATTCTAGACTCTTAACTTAATAGCTTTTCTCTCTGCACCTCCCTAATACCCGCCCTAAAAAGCGGGTATTTTTATTTTCAAAATTTGATATAATCAATATATGTTTTACGACGATTTTTTTCGGAATTATATAGAAATAATGTAAGGTATCTTTGAAATATACGTTATATAAAAAGCTCATGAAAGATATAAAAAAGGAAAAAGTCACGCCTAAACGCAATAATTTAAACGGCTTAAATAACAACGGCAATGCCGTTATATCGGCAGACGACCGTTTAGGCGGCAGTCCGCTCTCCATAAAAGAAACGTTAATATGGCTTGAAGAATCAAAGATTTTCTTTTAGAGGATAAAACAATCGATGGAATCTAAGAAAAACTAGTAAAGACAGAGCCGGTATAAGCAATAAATAAATAAATAGATACATGAATCAAAAAAACGGCGGCGGTATTAAAAACCGAAATATAGTCGAATATCTCTGCAACGGCGTCAGTTTTACGATGCATCCTATAAATGCGCGTTACGGATACGACTGCAATATTGAGCATCCAACCGTGGTCTGGAATATCGAGTTCAGCGACGAGGTATATCTTTTAAACAACGAATCTTTCGGAGGGCAGACGGGCGACGAAAGACAGAGAATTTATACGAAAAACGTAAGAGGCTCCCTCTGTTCGGAAGGTTCCGATAAATATACCTTTTATAATAAAGCGTCTATCCCCATAGAATTCGAAAAAGACGGCGTATCGTTTATACTGAAAATCAATAAAAAAGACTACGAAAGGGCCGCAATTATAGAAAAAGAAATCTATAAAGAATTTGAGAGCTTAGGTCGAACTGCGGCGCATTATATTGCCGAAGGGGAAATAGAAGTTATTTTAAACAGGCTTTCCAACAGGAAATTTACGGTCTTAAATATAAACGTCAAAGACGAAGATATGCTTTTCGAGAAAGAAGGCGTAGATTATTTTTTTACGGAAAACGAGCCTATCATAGACAAGGCGGTAAAAGAGATATTTATGAATCATCTTGAATTTATTAAGCCTTCGGATAAGTTTTATAAATATATATCCGAAGGTTTCAACAGAATGTCCCGCGCGGGTCTTAACTGCTTAAATATTCTTCTTGCGGCGGTTAATTACGAACTTCAGTACGATATTTTCGACGACGAAAAATATCTTGCTGATTATTTAATTTCGAGGGTTAAAAATTACGATAAAAATAACAAAGACGTATGCTGTATAAATATTCACGACAAAGAAGAAAACTTTTACGAAAAAGGGGTAAAACTGATAGATATAGCAATTCCTTTAAAGAGCTTAATCGAGGCATTCGACCTTTTAAATAAGATAAAATGCCTCACGCTTATAGATTATGCCGGATAGTTTAAATTAATTCAATCGAAAAATAAAATATTTATGGTTAACGATAATTTTGATAAAAAGAGAGGGCTTCATTTCGGAGTAAATACCGATTCGTTTTTCGGCATAGGGTTCGGACTTATCGGCGATAGCAATCCCGGCCGCCTGCAAGCTTTGTTCGACGATTTCTTTGAACTTTTAAATTCGTACAAAATAAGAAATATCGAGATAAATACGGAAATAGAACAGTTAAATCCGGGTTCTTTGCAAAAATTCATTATTCCTTCGATAAGCGCTTTTTCTTCAAAATTGCCGTTTCCGCTTTCTGTTTCTGTTCATCTCCCGTATCTTCAGCTTAATCCGGCAAGTCCTTTAGAAGAGTACAGGCAGGTATCCGTTAAAGCGGTGAACTGGGTAATAAATGCCTGCCGCGGGCTGGACGTTAAAAAATTCGTTATCCATCTGACTTCGGAATTTGAAGATTCTATTATGTTTTTTCCTATCGAAGAAAATGCAAAAAAGGCCTTAATCGATATTGCCGCCGGTCAGGCAAAGAAAAGCATGTCCGATATATTAAAAGAAACTAAACTGCCGCCGGAAGTTTTTGCTTTAGAAAATCTCGAAGTTTTCCCGTTCGATTATTTATATCCGATAGTCGAAGAATTCGGCATATCTGTCTGTTTCGATATGGGACACTGGGGGTTAAACGGTTTTATGCCTGAGGATTTTCTAAAAAAATTCGGCATTAACCGGATAGGCGAAATGCATATACAGGATATGTCGGAAAAAAGAACCGACTTAAGAACCACCGTAAGAAACGAACACAGGCCGTTGGGAACCGGTATTTTAAACCCCGGCGGATTTTTCAGTTCTCTTATCGGGAACGGGCAATTTTCCGGACCTTTGATAATAGAAAACAGGTCTAAAGAAGATTTAATAACTTCTTTAGACTATTTGAAATCAGGTAATTTTATATAATACCCTGAATGAATATCTTTAAAAATTCGAGAAATCCCTCTATTCAGCCTGTTAGCTTCTTCACCGCGCCCCTTCTGCTTTCTTCCGCCGGAATGTTTTTGGACGGTTATTCATTAACCGTAATCGCATTCGCTATAATACTTATCAATCCGTATTTCCGCCTGAATACTTTAGAGTCCGGCTTAATTATAGCATCCGTGGTATTCGGCAGTATAATAGGAGCATTGCTGATTGGATATTTCAGCGACGTTTTCGGGAGAAAATCGGTTTATATTTTAAATATGGCTGTTTTCGTTATATCGGGCACCGTATCGGCATTTTCGGTAAATTTTATAATGTTATTTTTATCCCGCATTGCTTTGGGCGTTGCGGTCGGAGCCGATTATCCGGTATCCAATTCGTATATTGCTGAAACCGCGCCGGAGGCGCTCAGGGGCAAACATCTTTCTTTCGCCGGCTTGTCGTTCGGCATAGGTTCGATATTTTCTTCTTTAACGGCGGCGGCTCTTTTTCCTTTCGGACGCGAAATGTGGCGTTTTATGCTCGGCATCGGCGTAATTCCGGCATTAATAGTAATGTTTTTAAGAATCTCTATGCCCGAATCGGAAAGATGGATAAATGCTAAATGCATTAAAAAGGAATATAAAAAGAATAAATTATATATAGAAGGAATGTTTTCCAAGCCGCATATAAAAAATACCCTGCTGTATTCTTCTATCTGGTTTTTGTACGATATCGGGGCATACGGCATAGGTTTGCTTATCCCGTTAATCTTTAAAAAAAGCGGGTTTATTTCAAACGAAGGCAATGCGCTTATAACGTCTTTAATTCTTTTAATAGGTATAGCAAGCTCCGCGGCAGGGCTTTTAAATATCGATAGAATAGGAAGAAAGAATTTGCAGCTATTCGGCTTTGCGGGAATGGGCATTTCCCTTTTTCTTCTTCCTTCTTTTTACGGCACGTTAGCGGGTCTTGCCGCCGTAATTTTTACAGCCGAAATTTTTAATTCTTTAGCGTCTTTAACGGTGGGGATTTTCCCCGCCGAGCTTTCACGGACGTCTTTCAGGTCGTCTGCTTACGGATTTTCGGCAATGGCGGGCAAAATAGGAGCGGTATGCGGAGTTGTAATAATGACGTATTTCGTCAGGGAAAATAAAGATTTGGGCTATTATGCCGTCGCATGTTTAATATCCGCCGCCTTTTTTCTTTCTTTTTTTCTGCCGGAAACAGGAAATAAACGGCTCGACGAAATTAAATAAACGGAAGCCGTTCCGATTTTTCTTGACTTAATTTTTATCGGATATATAATTATAATAAATTAGAGCATTACCTTGATAAAATAGTTCTTTGAAAATTAAAGCTTAGTTCCCTTGTATGAATAAGGGAAGCGGAGAAACCAATATTTCGGGGCGAATATCTTTTTGATAGAGGAATACTCTTTATCCTTAGCCCGTCAGCTAACTTCGTAAGCTATTAAAGAGCTCAGAGAAAGTTAAATATAATTTAGTTTATAATAAACTTAATATTAGCAGATTATTTATAAAATAAATTAAGTTATATTTAATAATTAATATCGTATCGCATGCCTGTAATATAATGTAGTCTTTAATATAATGCTTTACTTATTACTTTAATAGCCGAAGGTTTTGAAACCTCCGGCTATTTTTTTTGCAAAAAATGAGCAACTTAAGCATTTATATCTTAGATGTAGGGCTTATAGGAGTAAAACCGCCAAAAATTTTAATTTATTTATATGAACGGAGACAGGTAATTTATGATAGAAAATATTATTCTTCTTATAGTTTCGATAGCAGTATTGGCATATTTGTTTTACGTGTTGATATATCCGGATAAATTTTGAACTTTATATAAAGTTGTATTAATTAAATATTTTAAGGAGAGGGCTGTAAAATGATTGCATTTTTAACGGCTTTTGCCGGTATAGCCGCTATGTATATATTATTATGGTTTTTTATCGATTTTATAGATAAGATTTAATTTTAATTAAACATAATTAAGCATAAAAGAGGTGCGAATAATGACCTATACCGGGGTTTTGCAGATTTTAATAACGCTTGCCGCTATGA
>JAKAKK010000016.1 GCA_021813525.1 bacterium | reverse complement strand
ATACCGTCCAGTTCGGAGACACCCTTTCGTTAATAGCCCAGAAATACGGAACTTCTATCGCCGAATTAAGAAGGTTAAACCATCTTTATTCCAACGTTATAAGACAGGGTGCGGTCCTTACGGTGCCGGAAAGCTATAAAACATATAAAACAGCTCAAAATAACGCCGGCGGCAAAAAATACGATTATTACGCCGGCAATAATTATAATGCGGCGACGTTTAAGGTTTTAAATCCCGATAACTGCAAAGTTAAAAATAAAACGGCCGGCAAATTCGGCTTAGGGAAGAAAATAGTCGATGTAGCATACAGATATAAAGGCGTTCCGTATGTGTGGGGCGGAACAACCGATACTGGAATGGATTGTTCCGGCTTAGTCCAGCATGTTTTTTTGAAATTAGGCATCCATCTTCCAAGGACGGCGGCTGAGCAGGCGAGATTGGGCACATACGTTCCGAAAGACGAGCTTAAGCCCGGAGATTTGCTGTTTTTCAGGACATACGCTTCGTATATTTCGCATGTCGGAATATATATAGGTCACGGGAAATTCATTCAGGAAAATTACGATGCGGGGAAAGTTACTATTAACAGTTTAAACGACGAGTACTTCGAAAGAACCTACGCTTTTGCGAAAGCCGTTAAATAAAAATAAATAAAAATAAAAAAATAAATTATGCTTAATTTTAATAACTGGTACGCCCCTAATCCCGTCGTTTTTTTCGGGAGACTTCCCGTTCACTGGTACGGAATATTAATCGGAATAGGTTTTGTTTTAGGCATAGCCATTGCTTATTTCAGGGCAAAATCCTGGGGAGAAGACCCCGAAAATATAATCAACATTATGGTTTTTGCCATACCGGTTTCGATTATTTTTGCCCGACTTTATTATGTAATATTCGCGTGGGGATACTACGCGAATAACCCGTTAAGCATTTTTTATATTTGGCAGGGCGGACTGGCTATATACGGCGGCGAAATCGGCGGACTCCTGACGCTTTACTTATATACGCGCATAAAGAAACTTAACATCTGGCTCTATATAGACATGCTTGCGCCGAGCCTTCTTTTGGGGCAGGCTATAGGAAGATGGGGTAATTTTATAGACCAGCAGGCTTTCGGCTATCCGGTAAAGTGGGGACTGCCTATAGCAAAAGGGCTGCGTCCGGTAAACGCTTATACGCCCAAGCATCTGATATTCGGCTTATGGGGATATCCTTTCCAGACCGCCCACCCCGAAAACCTTACTATATATTCTCATTTCGAACCTTCGTTCTTTTTTGAATCGGTACCGGATTTTTTCGGATTCGTTTTTTTAATGTGGCTTTCGAGAAAAAAACCGAAAGTTGCCGGTAAAATCTTGATAGGCTATTTAATATGGTACGGAATCACGAGATTTTTTACCGAGGGAACGAGAATAGACAGCTTATGGCTCGGAAACAGCATCAGGGTTTCGCAGGTGCTTAGCATGTTCGCCGTAATAATTTCAATAGCCGTTATAATTTACAGGCGCTATAAATATAAAAGCATCTAGATTCTCCTGTACCTTTATTCTTATGCCAACATCCGCTTTACGACGTATTCGATAACTGTGTATATTGCAGTTGCGAATGCAATATGCAAAAGTATCCTGCCGTAATATGAAATATCGAGTAAGACGACCAAATATATTTTTGAAGGAACGCGAGGCCGGTCATTGTTTATTATGATGTTTAATTTTATTAAAAATTTAAGTATCAAGTGGAAAATACTATCCAGCGCTTTTATTATTTTTTTCTTTACTATTTTTATAAGCGACGGTATTTTTCTCTTGACTATATATAAAACTCTTTACTATAGAAATTCGTTTAAAAATGAAAGATTAGCCGAAGTTATAGCTTCCTCCTTAAAATATCCCTTATATACGAAAAAGGCAGAATTTATTAAAAATTATTTAAGCGATATCATTAAGCATCGCAAGATAGAAGGCAAAATAGAAGGATTAATCTTATATGACGCAAAAGGGGATTATGTAATAAGCTCCGGTAATTATTTTTCCGGTAATAAATTTGATTCGCACGATAATAATAACGCTGATAAAAGGGGCAGCGGATTATTATTAAAACACCTGAATTATAACGGAAAAAATTTAGGAACGCTTGCCGTAAAATTTAATTTAAAAAAAGAATTAAACGGCGTAAAAGTCCGTGTTTTTTGGGTCGGCATAAGATTTCTTGTAATTGCCGCCGGATTCATCGCTATAGGACTTTTTATGTTTTATATGATAACGGTTTTTTTGACGAAACCTTTATCCGAGATAAAAAAAAATATAGAAGAAATAAAAAGCGGAAATTATAAAATAAATTTTAGAAGCAAATTTAACGATGAAATCGGAAGCGTTATAAACGCAATCAACTCAATGGCTTATGCGATAGAGGATTATATGAAAAGAATCGATTCTATAAATAAAGAGAAAAATGAATTAAACTGTATGGCTATTATGGGAGAAATGTCTGCAAACATCGCCCATGAGATAAAAAATGCCATATATATTATTTCCTCTGCCAATAATTATATCGCCCATGAAACAAAAAATAAAATTGTCGAGGAGTTCGCAGGCATAATTAATAATGAGGTTAACAGGCTAAACCGCATGACGATAGATTTTTTGAGTTTTTCCCGCCAGAGAAGTCCAGAATTAACGCCTTTAGATATAAATAAACTTATAAACGATTCTCTTAGCATATCTAAATTTGAACTGTCAAATTTTAATATAAAACTGATTAAAGATTTAGGTAGCAATATTCCGATTATAAACGGAGACCCGGAATTATTAAAACAGGTTATACTCAATTTAATAGTGAATGCTATTGACGCAACATGCGCCGCAAATTCTTCTGCGGCAGTCGAATTTAAAAATAAGGTTATAAAAATAAGAACCATGGTTAAAAACGGATATTTAAACATTCATATAGAAAACAACGGACAGCCTATAGCTAAAGAAAATATGGAAAATATATTTAAACCGTTTTTTACTACTAAAAACGCCGGTTCGGGGCTCGGACTTCCTATGTCGTTGCGGATAATTAAGCTTCACGGCGGAACTATAGACGTTCAAAGCGATAAAAAAAGAACCGTTTTTAACGTAATCATCCCGATATTGCGCCAATCCGAACAACTGTCATGATTTTTAATACAGGATAAATTAATGGTTAAAATACTATTAATAGACGACGAAAAAAATCTCTTAAGGGTGGTAAGCCTGAACTTAATAAAAAAAGGCTTTCTAGTGGATACGGCTATAAGCGCAGAGGAGGGGTTAGGACTTTTCTTAGAAAAAAAGTACGATGTAATATTGTGCGACCTTAAACTATCCGGAATGAACGGCATCGAACTACTCTCCAAGGTTAGAAGTCTTGATAGGCAGACTGTTTTCATAATTATTACCGCATTCGGAAATATCGAACAGGCGGTTTACGCAATGAAGCTCGGCGCCGACGACTTTATCTCCAAGCCTGTCGATATAGAAGGGCTTGTTTTGAATTTAAATATATTTTTAAATAGAAACAAAGGCAGCAAATCTGCCGATATAAAAACAACGGAGGACGAAGCCCTATTAAAGATTAAGGGCGGCTTCATATTTAAAAGTCCTAAAATCGGCGAGATTTTAAGCGAGATTTACTTAACCGCTAAATCTATGTCGAATATTCTAATAACCGGCGAAACGGGAACCGGAAAAGAACTTATTGCAAGAATTATACATAATTTGTCGGGTAGAAACGGAGAATTTGTTCCTATAAATTGCAGTGCGGTACCTACAGAACTTTTGGAAAACGAGTTTTTCGGACATGAAAAGGGGTCTTATACGGGCGCAATCTCGATGCAAAAGGGAAAATTCGAAGCAGCCGAAGGAGGAACGCTTTTTTTGGACGAAATAGGAGAAATGCCTTTATTTACGCAGGCAAAATTATTAAGGGTAATACAGGATAAAGAATTTTCCAGAATAGGGTCTAATCTAAAAATCAAACTTAACTCAAGAATAATTTGTGCTACGAATATAGAGCTTGAAAGGGCGGTAATCGAAAAAAAATTCAGAGAAGACCTTTTTTATAGAATAAACGTGCTCCATTTTAAAATTCCGCCTCTAAGAGAAAGAAGAGAAGATATAATTCCGCTTGCCAATTTTTTCGTCAAAAAATACAGCGAACTTAATAAGAAGAATATAGAATCTATTTCCGATGAAGCGATAGAATTGTTGATGAATTATAGTTATCCCGGAAATATAAGGGAGCTTGAAAATATTATAGAGCGAGCGGTTATTATTTCTCCGTACGATATACTCGAACCGTCCTGTCTTCCAAAAACATTGAATAACGAAGAATCCGGCGCGAAAGACGATAGAAGTCCAAACGATTTAATATCAGGCAATATAAAACTCGAATACGTAGAAAAAGAGTTGATTAAACGGGTACTCGGAGAAAACGGTTTTAATCAGACTAAGTCCGCCGCCGCACTCGGCATATCTAGAAAACAGCTTATAACCAAGATGAAAAAGTACAATCTTTTCAGATAAAACGCATAATTGTCCATTTTAGGACAATAGCCTGTCCATTTTCGGACTTTATTAGCAGTCAATCGTCTTTTATCGTGTGTCCCCCCCCATGCAATCTTCTCGGGATTAATTGCCGCAAGTCCTTATAAAACCTGATTAAGATAAAAAAAATCAAATTTTGCATTAATGGTATGCTTATTGCAATTATAGATTTCATAATGATTCGTTATATTATTTTAAAAAAATCGGCCGTTGTATTTTTGCTCCTCGTTGTTTTTTTCGGAGGAATCGAAAATGCGGCAGGGGCGGGGGCAAAAACAGGAGGGATACGCTGGTTAAGTTTTCAAAAGGCGATGAAAAAAAATAAAAATTTTAAAAAGCCTTTTTTTGTCTGGTTCCATGAAACCGGCTGCGAATATTGCATATTGTTCGAGAAGAATATTTTATCCGAAAGAGAGGTGATTAATTTAATAAATGAAAATTTTTATCCGGTGGAGATAAACGCTTACGGCGGCAGAAAATATGAATTCTTTGACGGAAAAAAATACGGCGGAAAATCATTATCGTCCAAATTTAATGTGATAGGTTTCCCGACCTCGATATTTTTCGATTCTCATTATAAAAAAATATTTTATCTGCCGGGTTATTGGAATAAAAAAGATTTTATGCTTGTACTAGGCTGGATATCAAGTAAATCATATAAAAGAGAATCTTTGAGAAAATATTTTAAAAATAGTTTTTAATATGTAAACTTAAAAATGGAGGTTATCTAAAAATAATGAAAAAAGAAAAAACCGAAAATTTTATTCCAAGGCGTGATTTTATCGGAAAAACTATAAAGATTGCCGTTTCCGCCTTAATAGCGGATGGTTTAATCGGAACGGCTTTGAAACCGGCAGATGCCGAATCTAAAAAAATTTCATTAAAACCTATAAAAATTAAAAAGGCTTACATAAAGGAGATAAACGGTAAAAAAGTTATATGGATTACAGGAACGCCCACGCCGGAGCAAAAACTTTTAATACCGAAATTAAGGCTGCCGTTAATTGCTCAGGACGGAGCTATGGTTCCTTTGACGATGGAAGTCAAACTGCCTATGTCGCAGCAGAAATACCTTAAAACGTTTTATGTTTGCGACCTCAATAATCCGCGTCATCTTGTAGGTTCATTCACTCTAACTCCCGCTAACGGAAGAGGTTATATTTCTACCAGGATAAAACTTCTTCAACAGTCTTACGTGCAGGTTCTTGCGGAGTATTCCGACGGAACAGTTTACGGCGGCAGGGAACTCGTTAAAGTTACTGTAGGCGGATGCTAAGCAGGCTGATAATGTTAATAAGAATAATTTTATTATTATAATAAATATCGGAGAAAAAAAATGAAAATAGGAGAAATATTAGTAAGGGTGCCTCATAAGGTTAAAAAAGGGCGTATTATAAAAATTCTTAGTTTAACGAAACATCCTATGGATACCGGTCTTGTAAAAAATCCAAAAACCGGAAAAAAAATTCCGAAATGGATTATTTACAAAGTAGATATATTTTATGATAAAAGGCTTATAACGACTTGTCATTACGGCATAGGCATATCCGCGAATCCATTTCTGTCTTTTTATATTAAAGCAGACAAAAAAGCTCCTCTCGAGTTTGTAATGTACGACACTAAGGGTAATATTTATAAAAAGACCGTTATGATTAACGCCGTCTAATGCAATACGGCTAAAGCCGCTTTAAAATAAGCGTAATATAAATAAAAAAATAAAAGAGGTAAAATATGTATAAAAATGAGGGTTTTGATATAAAAAAAGGCCTGTCGAGGAGAAGTTTTTTAAAAAACGCCGGTCTTTTGGGAGTTTCGGCTATAATTAATCCGGTTAATTTATTAAAATTCAAACCTGCCGGAAATCTTACTATTATTTGGAATTCCGATTCCCACGCCCATTTGAACCCTACGCTTTACAGAGAACCGTCCGTAAATATAGGACCCCGGCATATGAACGGAAGGCCCGGTCATCTGGTAGGCGACGCCTTTAACCTATATTATGACATAGACCCAAAATCGGCTATGGGCTACTTTTGTTCGTATATAAATTTCGAAAATAATTGTAAAAGATACGGATTAATGGGCGGATATGCGCATATGGCCGCGATAATTAATAAAATAAGGGATGAAAGATACGGAAAAACAATTCTTTTAGACACCGGCGATTCATGGCAGGGAACAGGCATAGCACTGCTGACCAAAGGGAAGGCAGTTTATAAAGTTCAGAATGCTATGGGTTACGATGCAATGACGGGACATTGGGAATTTACATACGGAAAAAAACAACTGCTGGAAAATATTAAAAATTTAAATTTTCCGTTTATCGCGCAGAATGTAAGGGATTCCAACTGGGATAATTTAATATTTAAACCTTATATAATAAAAGAAGTAAACGGTTTAAGCGTAGGCATAATAGGACAGGCATTTCCCTACGTTCCCCTAGCTCATCCGACTCATTTTTCAGAGGGATGGTCTTTCGGAATAGATACGTCTCATGCGCAAAAGATGGTTAACGAGCTCAAGAATAAAAAAGTTGACCTGGTAGTCGTCCTTTCTCATAACGGTCTGGAAGTTGACAGAAAGTTTGCGTCTTTGATTGACGGCATAGACGTTATAATCGGCGGCCATACCCACGATATTTTGCCGGCTCCGGAAATTATAAACAATACGATAATTTGCCAGGCGGGAACGCACGGAAAATTTATAGGAAGGCTTGATTTAAATATTAAAAGCAAAAAAATTATCGATTATGACCACAAACTTATACCTGTCGTAACCGATTGGATTAAACCGGACGAAAATATCCGGCAAATAATCGAACAGGAATATGCGCCGTTTAAAGAAATTCTCAACGAAAAATTAGGAGAAACCGAATCCCTATTATATAGACGAGCCACATTTGAAAGCACGGTGGACAGCATCGCCGCACAGGCTTTTAACGAAAAGTTCGATACGCCTTTATTTTTTGCGCCGGGCTGGAGATGGGGGGAAACGTTGCTTCCCGGTTCGGATATTACGATGGAGAATATTTACGGAGAATACGGAACGACATATCCCGAGGTTTATAAGACTCTTCTTACCGGAAAACAACTATTGTTATCGCAGTTAAGCGTTTTAAGCGACGTGTTTGCAAAAGACCCTTATTTGCAGATGGGAGGAGACGTAACCCGCGTTTCCAATTCCAAATTCCATATTTTAATAAATCAACCGTTAACTAAAAGAATAAAAACATGGGAAATTAACGGCAAACCATTGGATTTAAATAAGAAATACTGGGCTGTTTCCACCGGCGGGAAGATGCAGGGTATGAACGCGAAAGATAAGGGACAGACAGAATACAAAGCCTGCGACGTCATTGCCGAATATATTAAAAAACATAGAATCATTAGGTCGGCAGATACGGAAAAAGTTTTTTATAGGCACTCAAGAACGGCGGGATAGGGAGATAAAATGAAAAAATTATATAAAACTTTATTTATTGCCGTTTTAACTATAATAATATGCCTGCTTGATAAGCAGGCATATTCGAGGGATATTCATATAGTTCGTTATCTAAAACGCCATACCGTAAAAGAGATATATGTCGTTCCGCAAAACCCGAAAAGATGGGGACTTATTGTTTCGGATATTTCCAACAGCATAATATTTTCAAACAAATACTTTTTGAATTATAAGATTGTCGTTGTTTCATACGGACCTATCGGCATCAGGTTTTTAATGAAAAAATTCGATAAAAAGTTCTATCCGCAGATTCAAAGTTTTGAATCTTACGGCGTTAAGTTTGTCGCATGCGAAGAAACTTTAAAAACATTGCATATTAAAAAGCAAGCCCTGTTTAAATTAGCGGATATCGTTTACCCCGGCGCAGTTTTATATATAGTTAAAAAAGAACAGCAGGGTTATGTCTATATACCGGCGTGAATGAAAATCTTAATCCAATCGAGTTAATTAATTAAAAATAAGGAGGATAAATATTATGTATGGAATTAAAAAATTAAGCATATCTGCTTTGCTTTTAGGCGCATTAATAATTGTATTTTCTCTTAATGCGGCATACGGCAGGGATATACAAGCTCTGCCGTATTTTAAGCATCATGATTTAAAAGAGCTTTATCAGGTGCCGGACAATCCTAAAATATGGGGGCTTTTGGTTTCAAACGCATCAAATAACGTTAAGTTTTCTGACCAGCATTTTATAAATTATAAAATTATTATAGTCGCATACGGTCCCGCGATTAAATTTTTTATGAAAAAGTACGATAAAAAAAATTATGCTATGCTTCAATCGCTTCATTCTTACGGGGTTAAACTAGTGGCCTGCCATACGACAATGACGGGGCTTCATATTAAAAAAAGCGACCTTTTCCCGTTTGTGGACGTAGTTTATCCTGGAGCTATTTTTTATATAGTGCAAAAGGAGCAGCAGGGTTATGCTTACATTAAGCCGTAATCCGCGTTTTTTAAATCAGTCAAATAACTTAAATGGAGGAGATTTATGTTTTTAAAAAAGGAAAAAGGTATTTTTGTCTTTGCCGCTGTCTTTATGTTGTTTTCGGCTTTATTCATAAATCCGGTCAAGAGCTTTGCGGGCGGTCCGGACGGCACCGTTAATAATTTTATAAATCAGAATCCTTTTGCTTTCAGCATGCATAAGCCGAATACGTTTGTAAGCTTTAATGCCTTACAATATCAGGGTTTTAATCAGGTTTACAATAATAACGGAGAGTTGATTTCTAAGCCTACCCAGCAGCAGATTTTGTTTATTCCGGCTTTTGTCTGGACTTACAGGTTTTTAAGAAAAGTAAATTTCTTCGAAGTCGCATTTCCGGTGGGGAGCCAGACTGCTCAGGGCAATGTTCCGCAAACTCTGCCTAACGGCAAACCCAATATTATGTTTACAAACGGGTATCAATTTACGAACGGCGGAACGGGAAATCCCGTTATCTTTTACGGAATTGAGGCGTGGCATCAGAATATCGGCAAATTCAAGTATAATTTTATGCCGATGCTCGTTACCGTTATTCCTAACAACTGGAATTCAAGCTCCGTCAATAATATAGGAAGCGACGAGTTTAATTTCGAGCTTGCTTTAACCGGCGGACTCGGATATACGATTAACAAAAAATTCAGGCTTGCTTTAGACTATGCGGTAGGCGAAAGCTATAATCTCGGCCACGATTCTATTAATTATGCGGCGGCTACGGCGGCGGCTCCGACGGCGCCCGGATATAATTCAACCCTGTCCCCGACGGGCACGGGGAGTTATACCGACCCGGGCAATAACTTTATAGCAAATACGTATCTCAGATTTATCTTATTTAAGAAATTAGAGATTTTTAACGAAACGGTCTTCGAAAACCAGAGCGCAAATTACGGCTGGTTTAATACTAACCCGCTCGGAGTGCCTACTACAAGTTTAAAATACGGCTATTTAAACAGCGGATATCAGGCATTAATGACCGGTTTCGGAGTTTCTTACCGCTTGGGCAGAATAATTGCCGATGCAAGGGTATTGAAAACGTTACATGCAAAAAACGGTCCGGACTTGACTATGGGACTTTTGTCGGTAACGATTCCGTTTAAGTTTTAGAAAAATATCTTTACTCTCTCTTGTTTTCCCCGCAGGTTCTTGTTTGCTTGCGGGGATGGGGTAAAACCGTTTACATCTTTACTCTTACCATTACTCCGTTGACTTTTTCGGCAGGGAGTTTGTAAAACCGGACGAACGAGGGGGACAGCTTTTTGATGAGGGCGAATATTCTCCAGAATATATTGTTGCTGACTATTTCCTCGAACCCGTAGAATATTACTGTTTCGTCTATATTGTACCTTTTCAATACCGCTTCTACGTCAACGACCTCCGAATAGCCCGCCCTTATCGAAAACTGGCTCAGTCCGGGAGACACGTCGTTTTTAAACAGGATGTCCGTTCCGTAAGGCTTTTCGGTTCTTTCTATAGAAACGAAAATATTCCTGTCGTAAATAATATTGTTGTTAAACATCGTTTTAATAATGTAAGGAGATACCTTGTCCGAAAGGCTTGCAAAAAAAAGCGACGTTCCGGCAAGTTTAGAAAAATTTTTGTACCGGTATTTGTATTCTTTTAAAAATATGTTAAAATCGGTCATCTTATATATACTGTGAAGCCTCTTCTGTCCTTTAGTATATATCATTATAACTGCAAAAGGTATCGTGGCGATTATCAGGGCAAAATAGCCTCCCTGCAGGGTTTTATACAGCAGGTTGGAAGTTAAAAACATAATATCCGCAAACGTAGTTATCAGCGAAATAAACAGCATAAAATATCTTTTCTTATGGAAGAAATGTATGTTTATCAAGATGCCGGTAAAAGTCATAGTTCCGCTGACGGCAAGCCCGTAAGCCATAGCAAGGTTATTCGACGTCCTGAATATCAGTATTGCAGCCAAAACGCTTAAAAACAAAAACCAGTTAGCAAAACTTATATATATCTGGGACTGGATTTCGCTGGATTTATAGCTTATTTTTAAAAGAGGGATAATCCTGTTGTTTATAAGCTGGTAAACTATGGAAAATATGCCGCTTATAACCGCCTGAGACGCTATTACCGTTGCCGCAATGCTTAAAATAAGGATAGGCGTGTAAAACAGGTGCGACTGCGAATAAAGCATCTTAAAAAATGCGTCCGTATCGTTTTTATGCGAAAGCAGGAAAGCCCCCTGTCCCATATAGTTTAAAATAAGGGCTATAAACACGAAAATCCACGCTTTTGTAATCGGTTTTCTGCCTATATGTCCCATATCCGCATACAGGGCTTCTCCGCCCGTCGCGGAAAGAATAACGTCGGACAGGACGAATAAGGAAATAATGCCGTGGGTTATTAAGCGGTTTGCCGAAATATTTCCGTTAAACACGAACCTTAAAGCATAGCATGGATTTACGACTTTTAAGAAAATTTGCGGCATATGCGCCAGCGACAAAAAACCGGAAGCGCCGATGACGATAA
>JAKAKK010000005.1 GCA_021813525.1 bacterium | reverse complement strand
TATTATGGTTTTTTATCGATTTTATAGATAAGATTTAATTTTAATTAAACATAATTAAGCATAAAAGAGGTGCGAATAATGACCTATACCGGGGTTTTGCAGATTTTAATAACGCTTGCCGCTATGATTATAGCCGCAGTTCCTTTAAGCAAATATCTTGCGCATGTTTTTAAATGCGAAACTACATTTTTAGACGGCATAGTAAATCCGGCGGAAAGTTTGACTTTAAAGTTCCTGAAGGTTAACGGGAATGAAGAAACCTATTGGATTAAATATTTAAAAACCGGTATTATCGTCAATTTTTTTATGCTGGCGATAGTATATTTAATATTAAGATTTCAAAATTTTCTTCCTTTTAACCAGATGCATTATCCCGGCATACCGTGGGCGCTGGATTTTAACACGGCAATAAGTTTTATAACTAATACTAACTGGCAAAATTACTCCGGCGAAGAAGCGTTGTCCAATTTTTCACAGATGTCGCTTGTTTTTCTGCAGTTTACTTCAGCCGCTACGGGACTTGTTTTTGCCGTTGCTTTCATCCGCGGGCTTGTAAGGCGCGAAGCAAAATACGTCGGCAATTTTTACGCTGATTATATAAAAGCGATTTACAGGCTTTTTCTGCCTTTGGCGATTATATTTGCAGTTATAATGCTGTGGCAGGGCGCACCGCAGACTTTTATAATGCAGAAAAAAGTTACAAATATGACAGGAGTCAAGCAGACGCTCTCGATGGGACCCGTAGCTTCTATGATATCTATCGAAAATCTTGGCACCAACGGAGGGGGTTTTTACGGCGCAAATGCCGCACAGCCTTATGAGAATCCTAATCCTTTTACTGACGCTTTAACGGTATTTATGATGGGGACTATTCCGATAGCGCTTTTTTTAATGTACGGAATAATGATAGGGAATAAAAAACATGCGTGGACTTTATTTGCGGTAGCTATGACGCTCCTCGTAATCTGTCTTGCGGTAGTTTATTCTCAGGAGGCTCACGGCAATCCGTTCCTTGCAAAGTTAGGAGCAAATGTCAGCGCTTCTAAAAATAACCCCGGAGGCAATATGGAGGGAAAACAGGAACATATAGGAATTGCCCAAACGTCTTTATTTGCGGTTTCTACGACTGCGTTTACCACAGGCAACGTCGATTCCGCGCACGATAGTTTTATGCCTCTTTCGGGAATGGTTCTAATGGCCGAAATGATGTTAAACCTGATATTCGGCGGTAAAGGCGTAGGGCTTCTTAATATGCTTGCGATGGTAATAATAGCCGTGTTCATTGCGGGACTCATGGTTGGACGGACGCCGGAATTCCTCGGAAAAAAAATAGAGGCAAAGGAGGTCAAGCTCGCTACGCTTGCAATGTTTGCCCATGCGTTTATTATTCTTATCCCGTTTGCTATAGCCATAGCGATACCAGCAGGGTTGGCCGGCATATTGAATCCGGGTCCGCACGGCTTAAGCGAGATTTTATACGCTTATACTTCGGCGGTTGCAAACAACGGGTCGGCTTTTGCCGGCCTTAACGGCGATACGCTTTTTTATAACATCTCGCTCGGGCTTGCTATATTTTTCGGCAGGTATATTCCTATAATATGCCAGGTCGCGATAGCCGGTTCGTTAATCAAAAAGAAAAGCATACCGGAATCCGCCGGAACTTTTCCGGCGCACGGCTTTTTATTTTATACGGTAGTTATGGGAACTATACTGCTTGTCGGAGCGCTGACTTTCTTTCCGGCGCTGGCGCTTGGACCCGTTGCGGAACATTTTGCAATGGTAAAAGGGCATCTGTTTTATTTTAATTTAAAATAATTTAAAGAGGATGTTTATTGTGGGAAAAGAATTGGTAAAAATGATAAAACTTACGATTTTATTATATATAATATGCTCGCTCGGTTATACTTTTCTTATTTGGGGGGTAGGAAAAATATTTTTCCCCTTTCAAGCCGGAGGCAGTATTATGTATAAACACTCCAAGCCTATAGGTTCTATGCTTATAGGCGAAAAATTTGCTTCTCCTTATATATTTAACGGAAGGCCGTCTTATGCCGGAAACGGGTATGACGGCACGGAGTCCGGCGGTTCGAATTACGCGCCTGCAAACGGCAAATATATCGCCGTTGAGAAGAAATTAATAGATAAATTTTTAATAGAAAATCCGGCCGTTAAGAAAGGCGGCGTGCCCGTGGATATAGTAACGGGTTCCGGTTCGGGCTTAGGGCCGTATATTTCCATAGCGGCGGCGTTAGACCAGGTACAGAGGATATCGCTCCTTACCGGAATATCCGAAACTATGCTTTATGGGCTTGTCAGGCGCAATATATCTTACAGGCAATTCGGTATATTCGGAACCCCCGGCGTAAATACGGTAAAATTAAATTTAAAGCTTTCCTTGCTGCTCAAAAAATATAATTACAAACTATATAAGCGAATTTTCAAGGGACTTGTTTAAACATGCCGGTTAATAATTAATATTTGTTTAATTTTAAATAGAGGATAAAGAAAAATAATGTCCAGAA
>JAKAKK010000017.1 GCA_021813525.1 bacterium | reverse complement strand
CTTTGAAAGAAGGAGATTTCGGAAGCCTTTCCGTCGAAATAGAAGGCGATATCGACAAAGAAGAAATAAAACAGGCCATGGAAAAAGCGGCAAAAAACCAGAAAAAAGGTTCCTGCTGTTGATAATCCGGGCGGAATAAACAGCTAAATTAACGCCGTAGATATTAATATATATAATTTTATATTTTAAGTTTACGGCGCGTTATTCAAAAAGGAAATATTATGAAAGGACAGTTAAATAGTTTAAAAAGCGCCGGCGAATTTACGGCAGACGATATGTCAATCGATAAATTAAGGGATATTTTTTACGCTTTATCGGATAAGGTAAGGCTTGAAATTATCAGGCTTTTAATCGATAACGGAGAAATGTGCGTCTGTAAATTTCAGGAAATTTTTAAAATATCCCAGCCCAACCTTTCTTTTCATCTCGGCATATTGAGAAAGGCGGGCCTCGTCAAAACCAGAAGAAAAGGCACGTGGATGAATTACAGCCTTAACGGCGAAAACCCCGCGTTAAAAGATTTAGTTCCGCTTATTAAGAATGCACCTGCCGGCGAATAAGCGGTATAATTTACTTAAGGCGATAAAAATGAAAAAATATATAATTGCCCTCGTTTTTTTATTTATTATTTTCAATTTAATAAATTTTATATTGCCGTTAACCGTTAATGCTAAAGCAAAACAAAGCACGTTCTCGGTTGTCCGCAATAAAAATACCCGCCCGCATATAACTAAAAACGGCGTATATACCGTAAACAGGGCGGTCAGGCAGGCGCTGAAAAACAACGATTTAATAAAAAGCGCCGCCGAGAGGATAAAATCCTCGCAGGCGAATTTTAACGCCGCTGCCGCAGGCATGCTGCCGAAACTTTCGTTTAACTACAATGCGACGAGGATGGAATACCAGCCGTATCTTGCTACCCCTCATAATCAAGTACCTGTTTTTGCTAGTGTTGGCGGGCAGAGCGGATATATGTATTTTCCGCCGCGAATCCCTATGAATTCGGTTGCAAATTTTAACTGGAGCCTTGAAATAACCCAGCCGATTTTTACCGGTTTTGCCCTTTTAGACGGCAGAGAACTTGCAAAAATAGGCATAAATATATCGAGGGTTCAAAAACAGGAAGCCGTCTTAAACGTTATAGAAGGCGTAAAGGTAGCTTATTTTAACGTTTTAAGGGCGCAGGAGCAGTTAAAAGTAGCCGGCGAACAGGTAAAATCTTTAAAATCCCACGAAATTCAGGCAAAACTCCTTTATAAACAGGGCGTAATTCCTTATAACGATTTGCTGAAATCGGAAGTTGCCCTTGCCGATGCCGTGCAGTATAAGACGTCGTCTAAATCCGCATTAAATATCGCGGTGTCTAATTTCAATACTGTTCTCAACCAAAACATTAACGCAAAGGACAGATTTAAAAATATACGTTACGTTAACTTTAAAAGTTACGGGTTAGGCTCTCTTTTTGTTTATGCCTTAAGACACAGACCTGGATTAAAGATATTCAGATTTAAAATTAGGCAGGCAAACCTCAAGGAAAAAATTGCGAACAGCAGGTATTATCCGCAGGTATCGGCTTTTGCCGCATATTCGCAGGCGGGGCAGAACTGGCTCGCGTCAAGCAACGAATTTTCAAATCAAGCAAATAAAATAATAGGCTTAAGCGCTGAATGGACGCTGTTTAACTGGTTTAAAACTTCGGATAATTATCAAAAAGAACGGCACGAAAAGACTGCTTTAAAATACGACCTTAGCACTTACATAAACAGCGTCAGGCTGGAGGTCAAAAGCGATTTATTAAATCTTCGGACGGCTTTTAAAAATATTAAAGCCGCAAAATTATCCGTTAAACAGGCTGAAGAGAATCTTAAGATTACCGATTTGCAGTATATGCAGGAAACCACGACGTCAACAGAGGTGTTAGACGCCGAAACTTACCTTAAACATGCGGAATTAAACTATTACGACTCGCTTTACGGATTCGATATATATTTAGCGAGGCTTCAAAGAGACACGGGGAGGAATAGATATGGAGAATAAAACAAATGAAGGTGCCGTAAACACCGTTACTGCAGATAATGGCGACGATAAAAATACCGGCGGCAACGGCAAAAAAAGCAGAATAAAAAAGAAATACGTTTTAATCGCGATAATCGCCGTTTTAATAATAGGAACGATTTTCGAGCTCCACAACATTGAATTTTCATTCACTCACGTTACGACAAGCGACGCTTTTGTGGACGGGAGCAGTGCGATAGTTCCTATAGCTCCCCAGGTTAAAGGAAAAGTCGTAAAAGTTTATATCAGGGAGAACCAGTATGTCAAAAAAGGACAGCCGCTGTTTAAAATAGACCCGTCCGATTATATTCAGGACGTTAACAGGTCGCTTGCCGGTTTTAAAGCCAGTAAAAAAGAGATAAAACAGATATCTATGTCTATTTTAGTCCAGAACAGCGCGCTTGCAAAAGCGGGCTATCAGCTGAAAGCCGACGAGGCTTTAGAACAATTGGACCGACAGAATTATATAAGATATTATAATCTTTTTAAAGGAAAAGCCGCTTCAAAGCTTATGTTCGACGAAATGGCTACCAAATACAGAATGACGCAGGCTAAAGTCGGCGCGGACGAAGCAGGCCTTACCCAGATTGCCGCAAGCATAGCGGAATTAAAAACCGCATTGAAATCCAGAACATTTTTTGCGAAATCTGCTCTCGCCGCCTATAAAATAGCCCAAATTAATCTGCACAGAACCGTGGTTTACGCGCCCTGCGACGGGTATGTCGCAAAAAAGAACGTAAACGTCGGAAGTTACGTTATGCCCGGGATTCCATATTTAAATATAGTAAACCTCGACAAAATATGGATAGTGGCTAATTTTAAAGAATCGGACATCGATAATATAAAAATAGGCGCACCCGTTATCATAAAGGTGGATTCTTATCCGAATGCGGTTTTTCATGGAACCGTTTCAAGTTTTCAGTCCGGGACCGGTTCCGTTTTCAGCCTGCTTCCGCCGGAAAATGCGACCGGAAACTATATAAAAGTAGTACAGAGGGTTCCGGTAAAAATTAATTTAAAAAGGAAATTTTATTCTAAAACCCCTTTGTATCCCGGATTATCGGTAGAACCGTTCGTTAAAATAGAAAAGTAAACTTTAATTATAGGAAAAGGTGTCAGATTTTATTTTCCGCATACTAAAAAGTCAATTAACATAGAATTTGCTTCCGGAAAATTAATCTGATGCCTTTTCCATGGATTTAGATTAAAATGGATTTGAAAAATAAATGGCTTATAGTTTTAGCGGTAATTCCCAGCACGACGCTTTACAGTATGGATATGAGCGTAGTAAACGTAGCCCTGCCCTATATACAGGGCGCAATGGATGCCTCGATAGAGCAGGTTACATGGGTCGTTACGGGTTATATGCTCTCAGGCGTAATCTTAATGCCCCTCGTCAGTTTTTTTAGTTCGCGTTTCGGCAGAAAAAATTATTACATATCTTCCGTTTTTTTATTTACCGTAAGTTCGGTATTATGCGGTCTTTCATGGAATTTAGACTCCATAGTTCTTTTCCGCCTCCTGCAGGGCGTCGGCGGGGGAGCTCTTATACCTTTGTCGCAGACCTACCTTGCCGAAAATTTTGAAAAAAAAGAACAGGGAAAGGCTATGGCGATATTCAGTCTTGCGATAGTTTTAGGCCCTGCAATCGGCCCTTATATCGGCGGCTGGATAGTAACGAATTATTCCTGGCCGTGGGTATTTTACGTTAATCTTCCCATAGGTTTATTAAATTTATTACTTATCTATTTAATTATAGAAGACCATCCTTTAATGAAAAGGCTTAAAGGAAAAGTTGATTGGCTCGGGATAATTTTTCTGACCGTAGGTCTTGGGGCAATGCAGATAGTTTTAACCGACGGACAGTATAAAAACTGGTTTTCTTCAAGCTATATCGTGAATTTGACTATAATATCGGTAATAGCTTCGATACTTTTCGTCGTAACGGAACTTATAGCGGAAAATCCGGCGGTTAATATTAAAGTATTAAAAGATATAAATTTATCGGCCAATTCTTTTTTATCTATGGTTTTCAGCCTCGGAATATTCGGAAGCCTGTTTCTTCTGCCGATGTTTTTGCAAAAAATAATGGGGTATTCCGCATACGATGCAGGTATTGCTATAATGTCGAGAGGTCTTGCAATGGTTATAAGCATGCCGCTGGCAGGAAGGCTGTTTAATAAAGTAGGTCCTAAAATTTTAGTTTTTATAGGATTTATTTTATCTATTATATCTTCGATTCAGATAGGCTCAATGAGTCTTAATATGGGATTCTGGGACGTTTTCTGGCCTCAGTTTACGCAGGGCCTGGGTTTCGGATTAATCATAGTTTCCCTCATGACCTCTTCGCTGATTACTCTCGAAAATAAATATAAAATAGACGGCGCCGGTTTGTTTAATTTAATAAGGCAGGTTGCCGGTTCCATAGGCATCGCCGTGCTGGCGACCATGATAGATAATAATACCCAGATGGCGCACTCCGTTCTCGTACAAAACATAAGCGGCAATACGCAGACGATGTTATCTTTAAGGAGAGCCGCTCAAATTAAGCATTCGTTTGTGTTTTACCCTCCCGTCAAAAAAGTACTTGCTTTAATTAACGGGATGGTTACACAGCAATCCACGATGATTGCGTTTAATTTAGCTTTTATATTTATGGCTGTATGTTTTGCCGTTTCTATACCGGTTATTTTCCTGCTGAAAGGCTCAAAAAGCGCCAAAGAAAAAGAAGCTTCGCCTTCGATTACCCTCGAATAATAAAAACATTTCCCATTGAATCCGCTTCGAACTTTCAAACTTAAAATTAATATTGTATAATATAAAAATGTGCAAAAAATTTAATATGCCGGTAATTAATTTATAAAATATATGCCTATAAACAATAAAAACAATAAAAGCGCAAGCGGAAATAATTCGAATAAACCGAAAAAAGGAAAGAATAAATTAGTCAAAATAATTTTTGGCGGGCTTTTTATCTTAATTTTTGTCCCCGTAATAATTTTTATCGTATTATATTATTTGCTCGCTTCTTCCGTTCCCAATATTGTTTCCCTCAAGGACTACCATCCCAAAGAAGTTAATTACGTATATTCGGCAAGCGGAAAATTGGTGGGCTATTTAGGTTCGGTAAACAGGGAGGTCGTTCCTTTTTCCGATATTCCTCTGCAGGTAAGGGAGGCTTTTTTAGCGGCGGAAGATAAAAATTTTTACAATCAGGGACCGCTCGATTACAAAGCCATAGCGAGAGCTTTTATCGTAAATCTTTTGGCGGGACATATCGTCGAAGGCGGTTCCACGATAACGCAGCAGGTTGCAAAAACCCTTCTTGTTCCTTATGAAAGGTCGTATATCTGGAAACTGCGCGAGGCTATTCTGGCATACAGGATTGCCGATAATTTATCAAAAAACGATATTTTAGATATTTATCTTAATCAGATTTATCTCGGCAACAATGCCTATGGAATACAGGCGGCTTCCCTTACGTATTTCGGAGTTCCGGTTTGGAAGCTTAACCTTGCCCAGGCGGCTATGCTCGGCGGGCTTCCGCAGGCGCCGTCGTTTTTAGACCCCTATATTCATCTTAAAGACGCCAAAAGAAGGCAGAAATATGTTCTGGAGCAGATGGCAAACGACGGATTCATAACGAAAGCCCAGGCTGAAAAGGCATACGGCACAAGGCTTGTTTTTCATAATTTCTTTAAATATTACGGCGTCGCCCCTTATTATCTGGCTTACATTAAACAGGATATTATAAATAAATACGGCAAGCCCGTTTATAAAGAAGGCGGACTCAGGATATATGCGGCTTTAAGCGCAAGGGCACAGCGGTATGCCGATAAAGCCGTAAAAACCGGATTAACCAAGCTTTCCCATGAATACGGCTACACCGGGCCTTTAAAAAAGCTTAGTTACGGGGAAATGCAGAATAAAATTAACGAAGAAAAAGGACTTATAAATTATTTATACGAAGGCGGCATCTATAAAGGTTTCGTTACCGGAATTTCTAAAGACGGCCTGACGGCTTTTGTTTCCGTAGGGAAATTCAGAGGAGTTTTGCCCGTGTCCAATATGAAATGGGCTTCACGTTTCCAGCGTTATGTTTATTTTACGTACAGGACAATCGGCAACGCCGGCCAGGTTTTAAAACCGGGTTACGAAATACTCGTTAAATTCGACGGTTATGTTAACGGGACGCCGGTTTTTTCTTTAGAGGAAAAAAACGTTATAGAAGGGGCTTTGATTTCTATCGACCCGCAAAACGGATTTGTAAAAGCTATGGTCGGCGGGTACAGCTTCAGCCAGACTCAGTTTAACAGGGCGCTTTATGCAAAAAGGCAGACCGGTTCGGCTTTTAAACCCATAGTTTATGCGGAGGCCCTGACCTTAGGCTATACCCCTTCTTCGATTATAAACAATACTCCCGTAATATATCCTACCGGAGTGCCGGGAAAATATTACAAGCCCCATAATTTTTCGAGAAGATTTACCGGGCCCACGACCCTGCTTATTGGACTTGCTCATTCCATAGACGTAGTAGCCGTCAAACTTCTGCAAAAAGTAGGCGTAGATAAAGTTGCGCATTTAGCCGATGAAATGGGGATACATCACGTAGTAAAAAATTTGACTATGGCTTTGGGGTCTTCGAGTGTCCGGCTCATCGATTTGACCGACGCATATGCCGCTTTTGCTAACGGCGGAAAAGAATGCAAGCCCGTTTTTATTATTAAAATATTAACGCCCGGCGGAAAAAGCCTCTATAATTATAAACCGGAATGCAGGCAGGTTTTATCCCCTCAGGTCGCTTACGTGCTGACGAATATGCTGGAAAGAGTTATTACGAACGGCACCGGAGTTACCATTTCAAATATAAGAAAGATTACCCCTTACGTAGCCGGAAAAACCGGTTCGTCGAGCCAGTACAGGGACGGAATTTTTATGGGATATACCTCTTCTTTGGTAACCGGGGTCTGGACCGGACGGGACGATTTTCATTCAATGGGCAGGTTTATGGTCGGCGCGATAACCGCTGCTCCTATATGGGATTCTTATATGTCCAAAGCGCTTAATATTTATCCTCCGCAGGCTTTTGCTATACCTAAAGGGGTTGTTTTTGCGGAAATTAACCCGCATACCGGTCTGATTGCCGATTCAAGCTATAAAGACCCGGTGCTTATGCCTTATGTCGAGGGAACAGAACCTACTGCCGTAAAAAAGAAAAAAAAGATTAAAAATCCGCAGTCGTTCTTCGGGTTATTTTAGGACAATGTGAAAATGGAAGAATTAAAACCTTTAATCGACAATTTCGGCAGGCAGATAACGTATTTAAGAATAAGCGTAACGGACAGGTGCAACTTAAGATGCGTTTACTGTATGCCGGGAAGCGGAATTTCCCTGATAAATCACGATGAGGTAATTTCTTACGAAGATATTTTAAGATTGGTAAATATTCTTTCAAACCACGGGGTCAACAAGATAAGGATTACCGGCGGAGAACCCTTGGTAAGAAAAGGACTGACGGGCCTTATAGAAAATATAGCCAGGATAAGAGGCATAGAGGATATTTCTATGACCACTAACGGAATCCTTTTGAAAAAATATGCTTCCGAACTTTATAATGCCGGACTAAAAAGAATTAATATAAGCCTCGATTCCATAAAAGAAGAAAGATTTTGCAGGATTACAAGGACTGGCAGTTTAAAAGACGTTTTGGCCGGCATAAAACTTGCGAAAAAAACGGGTTTTAATCCGGTAAAAATAAATACGGTTTTAATAAGAGGGATAAACGACGACGAGATAATAGATTTCGTTAATTTTGCAAAAGAATTCGAGCTTAATTTAAGATTTATCGAATATATGCCTATAGGCGGCAACATTGCCGAAGCGGTATTATCTAAAGAAACGGAAGAAAAAATCATGTCCGAATTCGACGATTTCAGGCCGATTAAAGGCAATCCGGCGGAAATTCCGCCTTCCGGCAAAGAAGGGGTTTATGACGGCGTCAGCCGTTCGTTCGGATTCAAAGACGGCAAAACGGTGATCGGGTTCATAAGCCCTTTATCCGGGCATTTTTGCGGGGACTGCAATAGATTAAGGCTGACCGCATCTGGAAATTTACGGCTCTGTCTCTTTTACGATAACGAGTATAACATTAAAAATATCCTAAGGCAAAACGACGACGAAGCCGTTTTTAAAAAGATTGAAGATATTATTAAATTAAAACGTTTTAAGCATAACTTTAACGAGAAAGCCAAGAAAAAGGAATCTATATTATGGGCTAACGATTTTATGAACGGGATAGGCGGGTAATAAACAATATAATAGGCAAAACATAACAAGACAAGGAGAAAATTTTGGATCAAAAGAGCATTATCAACATCAATATCGAAGACGAGATGAGGCAGTCGTATTTAGATTACGCAATGAGCGTTATAATCGGCAGAGCGCTTCCCGAGGTTAAGGACGGATTAAAGCCCGTTCACAGAAGAATACTTTTTGCCATGAACGATTTGGGCAACGATTTTAATAAGCCTTATAAAAAATCCGCAAGAATCGTCGGCGACGTTATCGGTAAATATCATCCGCACGGCGATGCGGCGGTTTATGACGCAACCGTCAGGATGGCCCAGGATTTTTCTTTAAGATATCCTCTCGTGGACGGACAGGGAAATTTCGGTTCTATAGACGGCGACCCGCCTGCAGCTATGAGGTACACGGAAATCAGGATGACTAAACTTTCGTCGTTTTTATTGGACGACATCGATTTTGAAACGGTAGATTTTACTCCGAATTATGACGGTTCATTGCAGGAACCGTCCGTTTTGCCCGCCAAGTTTCCAAACCTTCTGGTAAACGGTTCGTCGGGTATAGCCGTGGGAATGTCCTCTAATATTCCGCCCCATAACCTTACGGAATCGATAGACGCGACTCTTTACTTCATAGATAACTCCGACTGCAGTATAGAAGAATTAAAATCGTTCATAAAGGGTCCGGATTTTCCTACAGGCGGAATAATTTACGGTTACACCGGAATAAATAATTATTTTAATACGGGAAGAGGACTCGTCAAGGTAAGAGCAAAATACCACTTTGAAAAATCGAAAATAATAATAACGGAAATACCATATCAGGTGAACAAGTCGAAAATACTCGAACGAATAGCCGAACTAGTAAAGGAAAAAAAGCTCGAAGGCATATCCGACCTTCGCGACGAGTCCGACAGGGAAGGGATGAGGGTGGTTATAGAATTAAAGAGGGACGCAAACGAAACGGTCGTAATAAACAACCTCTTTAAACATACCCAGCTCGAAGAAACATTCGGCGTAATTTTCCTTGCGATAGTGAACAATCAGCCGAAAATATTAAATATAAAAGACATGCTGTCTCTTTTTGTGGATTTTCGGAAAGAAATAGTTATAAAAAGGACGATATTCGAATTAAAAAAAGCGGAAGCGCGCCTTCATATATTGGAGGCTTTCAGGATTGTGGCCCAAAATATCGACGAAGTCATAGAGTTAATAAAGACTTCGGAATCCCCGGCCGCCGCCAAAGAGCGCCTTATACAAAAGTACGGTTTTTCGGATATTCAAGCCAGGGCGGTTCTCGATTTAAAATTGGAGAAGATTACCAATCTGGAGCGCGAGCATATAATTAAAGAATATGAAGAAATACTCGATAAAGTAAAAAAATTAAGGGAGCTTCTCTCCAGCGAAAAACTTATAAAAGACGTAATTAAAGAAGAGCTTAAACTTATCAGGGATAAATTCGGCGATGCCCGAAGGACGGAGATAGTGCAGGAAGAAAACGAAACGACGCTTATCGACCTTATACCTAACGAAGCCATGATAGTTATGATGACCGAAAACGGATATATTAAAAGAACCAAACTTTCCACGTTTAAGGCGCAGAACAGAGGCGGGAAGGGACAAACCGGCATTAAATCGAAAGAAGAAGATTTTGTATCAAACTCTTTTTGCGCAAATACCCACGATAATATTTTATTTATTTCAAACTTCGGAAACGCATATAAATTAAACGTTTACGATATCCCGGAAACCCTGAAAACTTCAAAGGGGAAACCGATAGTAAATCTTCTTAATTTAAAAGAAAAAGAGACCGTTTCTTCGGTTCTCCCCATTGAAAGTTTTGATAAGAACTTCTCTATTTTTATTGCGACTAAAAACGGACAGATTGTAAAAACTTCTTTGGATAAATTTGCAAATATCAGGAAAAACGGTTTGATAGCCATAAAGCTTAAAGACGGCGATGAAGTAATAAGCACCCGGATTGCCGATAACAGCGTAAAAAACCAGCTCGTAACGATAGCTACGAAAACAGGAAAATCGATATGCGCCGATATAGAAGGTTTTAGAACGCTCGGGAGAGGGGCTATGGGGGTCAGAGGAATAAGGCTTTCCAAAAACGACGAGGTCGTCTCTATGGACCTGCTTTCTTCCGAAAACGATTATCTGATAGCTATCACCGAAAAAGGTTACGGCAAAAAAACCATAATGACTGAATTCAGGAAGCAGAGCAGGGGCGGCAAAGGGATAATCGCCATTAAAACGGGACAGAGGAACGGATTTGTAGTTTCCGTTCTTAAAGCTTCCGGAGATAATGATATAATATTAATAACGTCTAACGGTAAAATTATACGTATTAACGAATCTAATTTAAGAAGTATCGGAAGAAATACGATGGGCGTAAAATTAGTCAATCTGGATGAAAACGAAAGGGTCGTCAGCGCTATCGTTTCGGCTAACGAAATAGCGGAAGACTTAGAATAAACTTTAGAATAAAATATGAATCAGCCTGTTGGCATTATCGGTTCGGGAAGTTTCGGAACGGCGCTCGCCGCCAGTTTTTCAAAATTTGCGCCCGAGGTTTATTTAAAATGCAGGAATCCTGAATTTGCCGATGAATTGAAAGCTAAAAGATATAACGAATATTATTTAAAAGACGTTCTTTTAGACGAAAATATTATAATAACCGCCGATTACGAAACCGTTTTTAAAAACTGCGGCATTATATTTCTTGCGGTTCCGTCCGTTGCGTTAAAAGATACGCTTGCCGACATAAAAAAGATGTGGGATAAATTTAATCTTGGCGGCTTTATATTCGTAAATACCGCAAAAGGATTGGGGGATAAATCCATGGAATTGCCCCACAAAGTTTTTGAAAGCGTTCTGGGAAGTTCCATGCTTGAAAGATACGCCGTCTTAAGCGGTCCAAGTTTTGCGGCGGAGGTTTCCCGGAATCTTCCGGCGGCCGTTTGCATAGCATCGTTTAACGATAAAATTTTAAACGAATTAAAAACTTTTTTTAAAAATATAATAAACTTTAGAATATACACCTTAAACGACGTTAAAGGGGTAGAATTAGGCGGAGCGCTGAAAAACATCATCGCTATCGCCGCCGGCATATCCGACGGTCTCGGACTCGGAAATAACGCCAGGGCGGCTCTTCTAACCCGCGGAATCGTAGAAATTACAAGATTCGGCGAAGCGCTGGGGGCCGACAGGCAAACTTTTACGGGATTATCCGGCCTCGGCGATTTAATGCTTACCTCAACATCGGATTTAAGCAGAAACAGAACGGTAGGGCTCAGAATAGGCAGGGGCGAGGATATTAATTCGATTTTAAACGGTATGAAGATGGTCGCGGAAGGCGTTGCCACGACGAAATCGGTGCATAACATAGCGCAGGAAAAAAATATATATATGCCGATAACGGAAGTGGTATATTCGGTTCTTTACGAAGGACTTAAACCGGCGGCTGCTATAATTAAACTTTTGGAAAGAGACATAAAAGACGAATTCGTATAGAACGCGGCGACAGAATTCAATTCTGTTACCGCCTCAAAATGGAATTAAAAAGGCGGGAGGGGTTATCGTGGGAATTAAATTAGAATATCTTAAGGACTTACAGTTTAGGGCATTTTCGGACAAAGATAACGGATATTCGGTTCTGCTCGACACTTCAAGGGAGGTCGGCGGAAGCGACGAAGGCATAAAACCGACCGATTTAATCCTCGTCGGACTTGCCGGATGCAGTTCCATGGATATAGTTTCTATTTTAAAGAAGAAAAAACAGAATATAAAGGATTACAGGGTTAACGTCACGGGGGAAAGAGCGGAAGACCATCCCCGCGTATTTACCAAGATTTCTATAATTTATGAAATTAAAGGTGAAAATATCGACGAACAGGCGGTAAAAAGAGCAGTAGAATTATCGAAAGACAAATATTGCAGCGTCTGGGCTATGTTAAAAAATGCCGTAGATATAGAATGGTCGTATAAAATCGAAAACTGTTAAAACTATTTAATAATTAAGGCGGAAAAGGGATTAAACCCGCCGCTTAAAATGCGGAAGCGGAGGCGGTTAATATGAAATATTTCGATTTAACGGAAGACGAAAAATCTGTTCTCGTAAAAATAGCAAGAAAATCTATAGAAGACAGCTTTAATAAAAACAAAGACCTGTTTATAAATTCTAATGAGCTGATATCTTCGCTGACGGATAATCTTAAAACTAAAGCGGGAGTATTCGTAACTCTTAAAACCGGAGGAGAACAATTAAGAGGATGCATAGGCAATTTTAATTTCGGCGTCCCGATTTATCAGAATGTTTATAATATGGCAAAAGAAGCGGCTTTCGGCGACCCGAGATTTATGCCGTTAAATAACGCCGAACTGCAAAAAATAAAAATCGAGATATCGGTTTTAACGCCGCTCGAAAAGATAGACAGCATAGGTAATATCGAAATCGGAAAGCACGGCTTGTATCTCATAAAAGGACCGTGTCACGGAGTTTTGCTTCCGCAGGTCGCTACGGAATGCAATATGGATAAAGAGGGCTTTTTGGAGGCGGTTTCGATGAAGGCGGGCCTTCCGCCCGACGCTTATAAAAACGGGGCGGATATATGCACGTTCTCCGCTATAGTTTTTGGAGAAAATTAATGAAATATTATCCGGTTAATCTCAATATATCTGGAAGGAGAGTTCTTGTCGTAGGCGGCGGAACGGTCGCCGCCAGGAAAGTGGACAGGCTCCTTGAAAGAGAGGCCGATATAGTTTTGGTCGCTCCCGAAATATCCGGCGAAATAAAAGAATACGTTAATAAGTCTAAAATAGAATGGGTCGAAAGGGCATATAAAACAGGCGACGAAAAAGGTGCGTTTGCCGTTTTTTGCGCGGTTTCTCCAGGAAAAAAGAACGAAAAAATGGAGGAAAGCCTTTTTAAACGGTGCGTTAAAAAAAATATTTTAATAAATGTCGCGGACAAACCCGAATTTTGCACATTTACTCTCCCCGCGCTTGTTTCTAGAGGGGAATTCGATATAGCCGTTTTTACTAGCGGACACAGCCCAAGGCTTGCCAGGAAAATAAGGGAAGACTTAGAAAAAGTTTACGGAGAGGAATACGATACATATGTTAAAATTCTCGGATTTATAAGAAAAGAGATTAAAATGAAAAAATATCCGCAAAGCAGGAACCAAAAACTATTCGACGAATTAATCAATTCCGACCTTTACGAACTTGTCAGAGATAAAAGATTTTCGGATGCCAGTCTTTTTATAAGCAATTTCCTTAAGAGGGCGTAAAATAATGCTTAAAGAATTATATTTAATTCCGGTTGCTATATATATATTTTCTTACATACCCCTTTTATTTAAAAAAGAAAAGAAAATGTATAAACTCTTCCTTTCTTTAATTTATACCGGTTTTGCCGTTCAAACATTGATATTTTTTATTTTTTTAAGCGTTAAGGGGCTCACCGTGCCGGTTCATATCGACAGGTTCGTATTTTTCAATGCATGGATACTTATGTTTATAGTCGTTCTGTTCGGTCTTTTTTATAAAGCCGAATATATTCTTTTATATATTG
>JAKAKK010000053.1 GCA_021813525.1 bacterium | reverse complement strand
GTTTTAAAAATTTAATATAATTTTCTAACTCGCCTAAAAAACTTTTTTCCCTTATATCGACGACAAAAAGTATATTCTTCAGCCTCGCCGACAAACCTAATTCGAAAAATTTAGGCAAAAGAAGCATGGGCATATTATCTACGCAAAAAAAACCTTTATCTTCGAAAATTTTTAATGCCGACGACTTCCCCGAACCGGAAATCCCGCTGACTAATATTATATTGGGTTTTTCCATATTTTCTTACAATTCGGGAGCAATTAACGAAAATCCCCCGTCTTCTTCCCTAAAGATAAAAGATATTTTAGAAGACTCTTTATCTTTAAAAATTATGAAATCTTTATTTCTTTTTTCTAATTTGTGCAAAGCTTCTTTAACGCTCAGAGGCTGTCTTTCGTAATCGTCTTTTACTTCCAGATTGGAAACGTCCTCATCCGGCTCGGCTGCGCCTGCCCCTTCCTCTGCGTGTTCTTTTCTTCTAATCTTTTCTTTATGTTTTTTAATCTGCGCCTCTACCTTTTCCAACAAGAGGTCTATAGCGCTGTATATATCGGCGGACTTTTCCTCCGCGTTAACGTTAAGGTTCTTAGCCGACAGTTTAATCTGGGCAACGCCCGATTCTTTATGGTCCACTCGTTCCATGCTTAAAGTAACGTGGACATCCAGAATATTATTTAAATATTTTTCGAGTTTCAAAACCTTAGATTCGGCATATTTTCTTATAGCGTCGCTCGAATCGATATGCTTAAAAGTAACCGCAATGTTCATCTGATTAGTCTCCCTTTTTAGTTAATTAACCGATTAAATTCGTCGTTATTTTATATAATTATAATTAATACAATTTTATTCTCTTATTCCTAATGCTTGACGGCGGTATATTCATAATTTCCCTGTATTTGGCTATAGTCCTTCTGGCTATGGTAATTCCCTGTTTTTTAAGCAGGGCGGTTATCTCGTTGTCCCTGAAAGTTTTACCAGACGAATCTTCGGAATCTATAATGGCTTTTATCCTCGTCATGACGTTTTCCGAAGAAGATTCCCCGTAGGATGCTCCCGTAAAAAAATCCTTCAGTTCGAAAACGCCGATATGCGTGCTTAAATATTTATTGGCCGTCGCTCTCGATACCGTAGATTCGTGAATATTCAGTTCTTCGGCTATATCTTTTAAAATTAAAGGTTTCAGGTTTCCGACGCCTTTATTAAAATATTCCGTTTGTTTATCGACTATTTTTTGCGCAATATTTAAAATTGTTTCTCTTCTGGTGTCTATGCTCTTCATAAGCCATAAAGCCGACTTAAATCTTTCTTCCGCATAACTTTTCATGTCGCCGGATACTTCGACCTCTCCGCTGAGAATTTTTTTGTAATAACCGTTTATTCTAATTTGAGGAATAGAATTATCGTCCATGAACACGACGTAGCGCCCGCCCTCTTTTTTCAAAAACAGGTCGGGGACTATGTAGCGAGGTTCTTCCCTGCTGAAATTAGCCGCGGGGTTCGGGTTTAATTTTCTCAGATTTTCTACGGAACTTAAAACGTCGTTTATGCTTTTTCCCGTTTCTTTGGATATCTTTTGATAATTTTTATTTGCTACTTCTTTCAGGTATTTTTCGATTATATTCTTAAGCAGGGCGTCGTCTTTAAAATAATAACCGGCCTGGAGCAAGAGGCTCGATAACGTATTTTCGGCGGCGAGACCGACAGGCTCAAGCCTGTTTATTTTATTAAGAGTGCCTGCGACAAACGTCTTAACGTTATCCCGCACCCCGGCATTTGCCGCAAAATCCTCAAGGTCCTGTTTCGAGACGGCGAGCAGTCCTTTCGAATCCAAATTGCCCGCGATATATCCGGCAAGCAAAATTTCCTTATCGGAAAAGTCCCCGGTTCTCACCTGCTCCATTAAATGCTCGTAAAGGGTTTTACCGGCATAAAAACTATTTTCCAGCTTGTATTCTAAATAATTTTTATCGGACCCGCCGTAACTGCCGTCGTCCTTTGACAAATCGACAAACTGTTCGTTATAATTGACTAAGTATTGGGCAATTTCCTTAAATCCGTCTTCCGCTTCCGCTATAGCTCCGCCGGTATCGGGCACTGCTTCGTTTGCCGGCGTAAAATTTTCGCTTTCGGCGTCTTCTTCGCTCTTTGCGCCTGCAATTTCCTGGTCAAGTATGGGATTTTCCAGAATTTCCTGCTTGACCATATCGGAAAGTTCGATATTGTTAAGCGCCAGCATTTTAATGGCAAGCTGAAGGCGCGGGGTCATTACCAACTGCTGGGACAGCTTCAGATTTTGCCTTAATTCCATACCGCTCATACAAAACTCCGAAAAAATAAACTAATAGTATAAAAGAAAAATACGTTGAGGAGAAAAAGGTGTCAGATTTATTTATTCTCGGACGAAAATTTAAGAATAAACACTAAAGGGATACGAAATAAATAAATCTGACACCTTTTTTCCTTTTTCTTATACCTTTTTCTGACTCCGAAAAAACTACCGTTATTTATATAATATTATTATATAACATTCGGCTCAGATACCCAAATTAAACTTTTCTCCGAGGAAGAATCTCTTTACTATGGGACTGGAAATAATATGGGAGGGAGAGCCTTTTTCTATAATTTTTCCGTCGTTGATTATATAGGCGCTGTTGCATATCCTTAAGGCCTCTCTTACATTATGGTCGGTTATCAGGATTCCTAT
>JAKAKK010000090.1 GCA_021813525.1 bacterium | reverse complement strand
TTTATAACTCTGCGTTTATTTTATCCGCTCCACTTCCGGCATTATTTTCTTCCGCCTTTGCCCGCATACGCGCCTGCAGGATTTCGTTATTTTTTCTCTTTATCTCCATTTCGGTTAAGACGCTTTCGGAATTTAAAATCAAAACCCTGCCGAACAAATCTTCCATTTCTTTTCTCCGGTTCAGAACGCCGTTTATCCCGTCTATAAACTCCTGAAAGCTGATTTTTCCCTTACCCCGTTTTAATTTAGTTTTCCTTTTCCTGCGCAGTTTTCTCCCGTCCATAAAAACCCTGCCCCCTTTAATTTAATTTTTTATAATCTATTTATAAATAATTATAATTTACATTAAAGTGCGAGTTTTTATTTATATCATAAATTTCATTGCAGGATTATGAAATTTATGTTTCGATTATGTTAAATTTTTGTTACGTTTTTGTTAAAATTTAGGAAAACGCGGGGAGGGACAGGGAAATTGAGGGATAATATTCCATCAAATGCAGTCGGGAGTAAAATAAATAAATCGGACCCTCATTATTTCCTGCGTCATTGCGAGGAGCGTTAGCGACGAAGCAATCTCGTAGTATATATAAACTTATTACTTCGGATTTGCTACGGTTACGGAAACCCCGCCCGATTGCGAATACGACGGCTCGTTAGGCGCCTGCGTAGTTATCGTAATATTGACGTTGCAGTTATATGTTTTGGAAGAGTTCTGATAGCAAGCGGATGCCGTGGGCGGCGGATTGTTTCCTCCGCCGCCGCTTCCACCGCCGGGGGGGCAGCCGCTTAAAGAAACCGCCAAGCTAAAAACTAATGCCGCTAATATTATCCGCAATCGGATACGATGTAGTCCCGGTTTCATTTGTAACCTCTTCATATAATATATTGTTATTCACGCAGAACACGACGAGCTGTTGTTGGTTTGTCGTTCCGGTTATATTCTGGTAAAAAGCCGCCTCGTCGCATACGGGCTGACCCGTTCCTCCGCAGGCTGCAGTCTGCCCCGCCAGATTAGCGATAACAATCGGCGGATTCCCGGTAGTCGCCGGATTAATCGAATTCGATAATTTGCAGTAATATGCGCCCAAAGGACTGATAGCCGCCGTGGGAGGCATAACCGCGCCCACCATGCTCCTCCTTATCGTCGCCATTGCTTGCGTCATCGAATTGTTTGAATGAAGATACCGCTCATTGGTAACGTAATCGCTTATCCCCCAAATCACGACCTCATACAGCCCTATGGACAGAATGCCGATAAGCAGTATAGTCATCACTAATTCTATAAGAGTGAACCCGTTTACTTTCTTTATAACATTCAAATTTTTCAATTTTATTTTTATAAAATTTTTCTTCATCGAATACCCTTTCTTAGAAATGACAAAAACAAATAATTAATAATCCGCATAAACCGTCGAAAGAGTCACATAGGGGTAACTTGCCGGGGCCGACGGACAAGTTCCGCCGCCGTTAGCGGAAAACCAGCCGGTTTGAACTATGGCTTGCATAAAATAGGCGGTAGGATTACAGCTCCCTGCGGCAATAGTTCCTGTTCCGCCATTATCGTTAAAATTAACGCAGTTCGTGCTTATTTTTGTATAAAAACACTGATTGTTTACATTTACAGGACCCTGAGGGGAAGTAAAATAATGTGCGGGATTTTGATTGTTCCAAAATCCCCCGTCAAACGCACTGCACACTCCGCTCGTCGGCGTCCCCCCGTTCCTGCAGTAATTCAGCGCAGCCATTTCCTGTTTTGCGATGTTTACGGCAGTTTCCTCGTTTACGATATTCACGCTCTTTGCCGAGCCTGCGATAAAACTTTCGGTTATTGCGCCCATAGCCAGTCCTATTATAATAATCGTAAAAACTATTTCTATAAGACTGAATCCGTTTTTATTCAACCGACAGCCGCCTCCGCCTTTTGCCGAACTTTAAATTCTTTTTAATTTATTAAATTATACCGTAGTTTTATATAAATGTAAAAATCCCGCCGCTTTTTTATCTTTCATTTTTTTCCAAAAGTAATATAATAATGTTTTTAAATAAATTCTAAATCTAATTTCTAAAATTGAACGACTTGCGCATAGACAACGTTAAAAAAACTTTGGCCGAAAATAAATCCGTCAAAGCCCTCGGCATCGTATTCGGCGACATAGGGACAAGCCCTATATACACCGTAGCCGTTATTTTTGCCTACCTCAAAGTCACAAGTTCAAACGTTTTCGGCGTAGTGTCCCTTATAATATGGACGCTTACGCTCTTAGTCACCGTCCAGTACGTATGGTTCGCCATGGGCATAAGCGAAAGGAACGAAGGCGGCACGATAATACTTAAAAATATCATCGAAAAATATATAAAATCCGCCCGCGAAATTGCTTTCATAACGGTAATATCCTATATAGCCCTGTCTCTCCTCATAGGCGATTCGGTCATTACACCGGCTATCAGTATATTGAGCGCGGTAGAAGGAATGAGCCTGATACCCTTTTTTAAAAATATAACGACGGATACGGTCGTTTTTATTTCAATTTTAATTACGCTCGGATTGTTCTGGTACCAGCATAAGGGAACGGAAAAAGTAGCAAATATCTTCAGCCCGGTCATGCTTTTGTGGTTTATCGTCATCGGCGCTTCCGGTTTTTTGTCGCTGGCGCATATGCCGCAAATTTTCTTAAAAGTCGTAAATCCATGCTATGCTTTAAGGTTCGTGTTTAACGGAAATATTTCGGCAAACCGCTTAAT
>JAKAKK010000011.1 GCA_021813525.1 bacterium | reverse complement strand
AATTATTTATTATTTCATTAATATGAAATAAAATAACGGCAGGCAAAGCAGTTCGTTCAATAAAAACAATTTAACGGACCATTTATGCAGGCTGTTAAATTGTTTTCTTTTCGTGTCGTCTTTCGGCATTTCGTCTATAGAACCCATCTGTTTTTTAAGGCCGTTCATCTTTCTGGAAATGAAATTTTCCGAAAATAACAGCAGAATTAGTATTATTAAAGGAAGAATAAAAATACTTAAAACTGCGACGCGGTTTAAATATAAAATATACCCCGCAATTACCATTAAAACCTGAGTAATATATCCGAGCGTCGAAAATTTATGAAGCAATGCCCCCACCATGTTTCCTGCTTCGTTTCTGGAATTCAGCGTTTTAAAGATATAGGGCGCCGCTATATATCCTATGAATATGCTTGAACCGAAGAAAATCGACAAACATATTAAATAAACATACAAAAAGATATTTAAATACATTTAGCTTCCTCCGAAAAATTTATTATACCATATAAATAAAATTGCCGGTATTACGCACAACAGCTAAGTTTGCTGATGTCCTTCGTAAATGTCTGCGCGCATAATTTTAAGCTCTCCGCCATAGTCGGATAAACCCCTATCTCACGGCCTATCATTTCAACGGTGTAATTATTTTGTATATATACGGATGCCTGCTGTATAGTTTCGGAAGAGTTGTGCGCAAGCATATGTATTCCTAAGACTTTACCGGTTTCTTTTTCCGCTATCATCTTGACGAGCCCTTCTGTTTTAAATATCGCCTGAGCCTTTGGCGTGTAGCCGATAGGGAACACGGCTTTATCGATATTGTATCCGGCTTTTACGGCTTGTTCCTCCGTAAGCCCGACTGAAGAAACTTCCGGGTCGGTAAAGGTGGTATGGGCAACGGCGGAATAATCCGGTTTTATATGCGTACCGTCCAAAAGGTTGCTTGCGGCAATTTTGCCTTCGTAGGCCGCGACGGTTACGAAAAACCACTTTCCAGTGATGTCTCCCGCGGCATAAATATTATCCGAAGAAGTTTTTAATTCGTCGTTTACTGCGACAAAACCGTCTTTATCCGTTTCGACGCCCGCCGCATTCAGATTAAGTTCCGTAGAGTTTCCGACGATGCCGGCGGCCATTAAAAACTCGTCGAATTCAATAACCTTTATACCGTTCCCCGTTTCTACTTCGGCGTATTTTCCGTCTTCTTTTTTATATAACTTTTTAATTTCTGAGCCTAATAATATTTCAATGCCTTCGTTTCTTAAAATATTTTCAAGTTCTTTAGATATTTCCGGCTCCTCGTTCAACGCCACCCTGTTTGCCCTGCCCGCTATAATTACCTTTGAACCGAATCTGCTGAACATCTGCGCAAATTCTAGAGCCAGCGCCCTAGTTCCCTGTATTAAAAGAGTTTTTGGAATATAGCCTATCTCTAAAAGTTCGGTATTTGTCATATAACCGGTATCTTCAATGCCCGGAATATCGAGTATTCTATTTTTAGAACCCGTTGCTATAATAAATTTTTCCGATGAAACTTCATATGGCCGTTCGGCGCTATCTGCAGGAATTATCTCGACGGCATTTTTCGATATAAATCTGCCGGTTCCGTTAATAAACTTTATCTGCTGGTAGCCTTCAAGCACGTTATAATATTTTACCTGCCTTAAAGCCGTTAAAAGAATATTCTTTTCCTTAACGAGCGTTTTCATATCTATAGATTTTTGCGTTATTTCGACGCCTTTATATTTATTGTTTAAGGGCTCGTAATATATGCGGCCCGCTTCGATAAAGTGCTTGGAGGGAACGCAGCCTCTGTTAAGACAGGTGCCGCCTATAACCCAATTTTCGATAACGCATACCCTCAAATTTTTTTCTGCGGCATAAATAGCCGACGAAAAAGCCGCGGAACCGCCCCCTATAATAATAAGGTCGTAGTCGTAACCGCCGCCCGCATTTTTTTTGCCGTTATCTGAAATGCCTTTGGACGGCTCTATATTAGCGTTTTTATCTGTTTCTTGCGTTTCCGAAACATCGTATTTACCCGGCTTATAACCCGCGTTTTCGATAGATAAGACAACCGCTTTTATATTTACATTATCATCCGCAAGTATATGCGACTTATTTTCTTTCAAAACGGTGTCTATATGTTTAACTCCCGGCACCGCCGTAATAAATTTATTTACCCTGGCGACGCAATGGTCGCAGGTCATGCCGTTTACTTCTATATCGATTTTTTTCATAAATGCCTCCAGTATAAAACATAATTAATTAAATAAATTCAGCTCCGGAGCTTTAAAATATCTAAAATCGGGCACCCCGGGTTGCCGTTTTTTTCTTCGCATAAGGATATAAGATTTAAAAGTTCTTTTCGCATCAGTTTTAAAGAATTAAGCTTCTTGTCTATCTCATATACTTTTTTTTCGGCCAACTTTTTCACTTTCGAGCATGTATTATTTTTATTGTTATCTAACGAAAAAATTTCAGAAATCTGCTTTAAGGAAAAACCGATTTCTTTTGCATGTTTTATGAAACGCAAGACATCCGCGGCCTTTTCGGAATATATCCTATATCCCGCTTCATTCGTATCGGGTTTATCGATTAAACCTATGCGCTCGTAATACCTTATGGTTTGGGTGTTTAAATTAACTGTTTTGGCTAATTGTCCGATAGTCATATTTTAATAATAATCTCTTCTTAATATTATTATAAACCTTATAGCTAAGTATAATGTCAAGTTATTTTTAAT
>JAKAKK010000065.1:12640-14354 GCA_021813525.1 bacterium | reverse complement strand
ATATTTATAAGATGTTAAAAAATGAAAAATTATTATATAATGAAGATATTGCCGACAAGATAAGGAAGTTTGCTTTAGATTTGCCGTTATCTTCAAAAGATATCGGGCATATGATAGAATCGACCGTGGAGCATATAGAAAAAATTAACAGCTATAACTTGAACAAATCTATAGCATCCGATTCCTATTTTTCCGAGCTTTTGTCCTTATAAACTTTAAAAGATTATATAAAAAATAAAAAATGAGAACGGCTGAAGTAAAAATACTTGAAATGGGTTACACATTAGTATGCGTTACGAAAATCCCCGAACTTTTAGTGAACGACAGGGTGCTTGTAGAGCAGAATAAAATTATTTATTTGGGAACCGTTTCGGGAGAAGTCAAATTTTTTGATGACGGCGCCGATATCTCTAACCCCCGGCCGTCCTGTTCGATAATAAGAAAACTTTTCCCTTTTGAAACCGGCGAAAGATATGTACATTACCGTATAGAGGACGAAGGCATGGATTTCTGCAGGAAAAATGCGGAAGAACTCAAACTTGCAATGAAACTGCTGAGAGTTAAATATATGCCTGCGGAGAATAAACTCGTATTTTATTACAGCGCTGAGGAAAGGGTAGATTTTAGGGAGCTCGTGAAAATTCTCGCCGCGAGGTTTCATTTAAGAATAGAAATGCGCCAGATTAATATCCGCGACGAATGTAAAATTTTAGGCGGAATAGGCGTTTGCGGAAGAGTCTGCTGCTGCAATTCTATAGTAAACGAGATGAATGCGGTAACTTCCAAAATCACCAAACTGCAATGCCAGAATACGAGCAAATTTGTAGGCTATTGCGGCAGGCTTTTATGCTGTCTCGCTTTCGACCCGCCGGTGCAGGGCGAGAATGTCTGCGGGGATGAATATGCCGCCGCCGGCGGCCGAAACGAAGAAGAATCGCTTGCGGAAACTGAAACAGGGGGAAAAAAGGAAACGAAGACGGAATCCGATGCGGAGGCCGGGGAAGCGCCGGCCGGAGTTATTAAGGACGACGGTTATGAGAAATAATAATTGCGGCGGCAGCGGCAAAATTAACGGCTATTTCTACGTTACCACCCCTATTTATTACGTAAACGATAAGCCGCATATAGGGCATGCGTATTCCACGGTAATAGCCGATTCCATCGCCAGATTTAAAAGACTTTCCGGATATAGCGTTTTTTTTCTTACGGGAACCGACGAACACGGCTTAAAAATAGAAAAAGAAGCCGATTTAAGAGGCGTGACGCCTAAAGGCCTTGCCGATTCCGTGCATATTAAATTTAAAGAGCTTTTTTCGGACCTAAATATATCGTATGACAGGTTTATCAGGACTACGGATGCCGACCACATAAGAACCGTGCAAACCGCTTTCAAAAAATTATTGGAAAACGGCGACGTATATCTGTCCGAATATGAAGGATGGTATTGCACTCCATGCGAAACCTTTCTTACCGAAAAATCCCTCATGGAAGGCAAATGTCCGCAGTGCGGAAGACAGGCGGTTAAAGTCAAAGAGGAGAGCTATTTTTTAAAATTAGACAAATACGAGAAAAAACTTTTAGATTATATCGCCGGCAATCCAGGTTTTATAAAACCGGATTTCAGAAAAAACGAAGTTTTATCATTCGTAAACGAAGGGCTGAAAAATTTAAGCATATCCAGGACTTCTTTTAAATGGGGAATTCCGGTGCCGGG
>JAKAKK010000065.1:0-12540 GCA_021813525.1 bacterium | reverse complement strand
TGAAAATACTGAAAACCGCCGCCGTTTCTATTTATCATATATCTTATCTTATTTACCCGTTTATGCCGGAAACGTCAAAAAAAATTAACGGCATATTTAATATTAAGCCGTTCGATTCGGCCGGTTTTTCGGTGCGCCCCGAAGATACGGCGGCTCATTGCGGGGAATTATTTAAAGACGGATGCCGCATATCGGAAAAAGCCGAAATTCTGTTTCCGAGAATAAAATTTGAAGAATAAAATTAATAAAAAATGATAGATTCGCACTGCCATCTTGAAATGCCGGAGTTCGATTCCGACCTCAAAGACGTTTTCGCCAGAATGTCCGAAAACGGCGTGACGCATGCCGTTTCAATCGGTTCTTTGGCGCAGAACGAAAGGATTGAAAAAACTATAGAGATAGCAAGTTCGCACGATAATATCTATACGACCCTCGGAGTTCATCCCAAAAGTCCGTATAAAGACCTTGAAAGCATATCGGAACTGTTTGAAAAATATTATCCGAAAAATAAAAAAAAGATAGTTGCCGTCGGAGAAATAGGATTGGATTATTTCTTGCCCGCTCTTTCAAAAGAAGATTTTGAAAAAATTAAAATTAAACAGAAGGAATTATTTAAATTTCAGCTCGGACTTGCTTCCGCAAACAGGCTTCCCGTTATAGTACACATAAGAGATGCTTATGAAGACGCATTAATTATTTTAAAAGAATACGCAGTAAATCCGGGCGGCTTTTTCGGCGGAGTCATCCATTGTTTTTCGTCTCCTGAACGGGGTATAGCCGGCGAATTTTTAAAATTGGGTTTTTTTATATCTTTTTCCGGCAATATAACGTATAAAAAAAACGGCGGATTAAGGTCCGTGCTCGGGGATATTCCCGCCGAAAAACTCCTCATAGAAACCGACAGTCCTTATCTCACCCCTCAATCTTTCAGGGGGAAAAGAAACGAACCTTCGTACGTCCGCTTTGTTCTGGACGCGGCCGCCGCGGAAAAAGGCGTCGAAAGAGAAAAATTAGACGGTTTAACCGTCCAAAATACCGTTAATCTGTTTTCTCTCGAAGGCGTAGCCGGTTTTTATCCGTCGGTAGCTTATAAAATAAGGAATTCGGTTTACATAAACCTTACGAATAAATGCACCAACAGATGCACGTTCTGTCCTAAATATCAGGGAGGCAAAGCTAATTTTTGCGTGAAAGGATATAATCTGGAATTAAAAAAAGAACCGTCGGCGGACGAAGTAGTTTCATCCGTTTTCCGCTATTACGATTTTAACGAGGTCGTATTTTGCGGGCTCGGCGAGCCTACCTTAAGAATAGAAACCCTTAAGGAATCCGCTAAGGCCGTAAAGGCCGCCGCGGACGGCATAAAAATCCGGCTCGATACGGACGGGCTTGCCAACGCAGTTTACGGACGCAATATAGCCGCAGAACTCGAAGGGCTCATAGACAGCGTAAGCATAAGCCTCAACGCCCAAAACAGCGCGCTTTATAACGCTATTTGCGCGCCGCATATAACCGGCAAAGGAATCGATGCATATGCTTCCGTTCTCGATTTTATAAGAGAATCTAAAAAGCGGATACAAAACGTCACGGTGACGGCAATAGATCTGCCCGGAGTCGATACCGCCTATATAGAAGAACTCGCAAAAAATATCGGAGTCGGCTTTAAGCTGAGGCATTATAACGACGTCGGTTAATTCTGTGCCGGAATAGCAGTCTATGGATAGTCCCAACCCCGGTTTGATTTTTCAACATTCTTTTGTTAATATAAACCGATAAACCTATAAAAATATATAAAATAAGTAAAAAACATATATGGAAAAAATTTTAGTTTCGGATATAAAAGAAAATCAAAAAGTCGATTCGATATTTCTCGTTAAAAGCAAATCGCAGGCTACCGGAAAAACAGGAAAACCTTACGTTTATTTAAAATTATCCGATAAAACCGGAGAAATAAAAGGCTACATATGGGATAACGCAGAAAAATTAGCCCCTTTGTTCGATACGGGAGACCTCGTGAGGGTAAAGTCTAAAACTTCTATTTTTCAGAACGAATTACAGCTAGGCATTTCCGAAATAGAAAAAGTCGAATACGGTATGCTCGGCCCCGATGCGATGGCGTTATTCCTTAAATCTTCCAAAAACGATGCGGAATCTATGTTTCAAGAGCTTAAATCTATTTTAAAAGAAAATTTGACCGACGAATATATCGTAAAACTTACCGATAAATTTTTTGAGGATGAAACTTACATAAAACTCTTAAAAACCCTGCCTGCCGCAAAATCGATACATCATGCCTACATAGGCGGATTACTGGAACATACGCTCAGCATGATAAAAATAGGCGTTTTTCTTTCCGGGCATTACAGCCGGTATGTGATAAAGGATATTCTTTTATCGTCTATATTTCTTCACGACGTAGGAAAAACCGAAGAGCTGAGAATAAAGAACAACGTTACGGAATATTCAGATGAAGGAAGGCTTATAGGCCATATAGTTCTCGGCGCGGAAGCCGTGAATAAAAAAATAGCAGAAATCCCCGGTTTTCCTGAAAATTTAAAACTGCTTCTGCTTCATTCCATAATATCGCATCACGGAGAACTGGAATACGGTTCGCCTAAAAGGCCTAAAACGCCTGAGGCTTTTCTTCTGCATTATATAGACAATATGGATTCGAAAGAAAGCCAGTTCGCCGATTTTATGGATAATAATAATACCCTGTGGAGCCAGTATTCTAAGCCGTTAGACAGATATATGCTTAACTCCGGAATATTTTTCTCGGGAGCGGCCGAGGACGAAACTTAAAACGCGGAATTAAACGGGATTAAAGTTTTAGTTGCTAAAATAATTGATATATTATAACATTTATATTTGACCAAATACATGTTTTATTTTTTAGAATGATATATAAGGAGATATTTTATTATGTTTGTCGATAGTTTAATAGGTTTGTTCAGCAACGACCTTGCCGTAGATCTCGGAACGGCTAATACCCTTATTTACGTTAAAGATAAAGGTATCGTTTCCAACGAGCCTTCGGTGGTTGCGGTTCACATAGACTTACGCGGGGATAAAAAAATTCTTGCCGTAGGAAAAGACGCCAAAAAAATGCTGGGGAGAACGCCCGGCAATATTTCCGCTATAAGACCTATGAAAGACGGCGTCATAGCAGACTTTGAAGTCGTGGAGGCGATGCTGAAATATTTTATAAGAAAAATCCATAATAGAAAAACTATGATAAGGCCCCGAATTATCGTTGCGATTCCTTCCGGCATTACAGCCGTGGAAAGAAGGGCGGTAAGAGAATCCGCCGAAGCGGCGGGAGCGAGAGTCGTTTATCTTATAGAAGAGCCGGTAGCCGCTGCGATAGGCGCGGGACTTCCGATTACCGAAGCCGCCGGAAATATGATAGTCGATATAGGAGGCGGAACTACCGAAGTGGCGGTGATTTCTATGTCGGGCATAGTTTTTGCCAAATCGCTCAGGGTAGGCGGAGATAAAATCGACGACGCCATAATTCAATACATAAAGAAAAAATATAATCTTCTCATAGGCGACAGGACGGCTGAGCTTGTCAAAATGACTATAGGCACCGTTTATCCGGTTGAAGAAGAATCGAAAATGAATATTAAAGGAAGAGACCTTGTAAGCGGGATACCGAAAATTATCGAAATAACTTCTTCCGAAGTTTTGGAGGCCATATCGGAACCTGCGGCGCAAATAGTCGATGCTATAAAAACTACGTTAGAAAAAATTCCGCCGGAGCTTTCGTCCGATATCGTCGATAGGGGAATAGTGCTTGCGGGCGGCGGCGCCCTTTTGAAAAATATAGACGTTCTCATTAGGGAACATACCGAACTGCCGGTCATCATAGCGGACGATCCTCTGACCTGCGTCGTTCGCGGAGCAGGCAAGGCATTGAGCGAAATTAACGTCCTGAAAGATATAATGCTCGAGAATTAACCCCCGTAATTATTTAATCGTTGTGGGAAAATTTATTAAAAAGTTAAAGCTTAAAAAACACAAGGACGCAATAGTCCTTCTTATAATCATAGCAATATCGGCTTCGATTTATATACTTTCCGCAAACGGATTTAAATTCGGAGGCTTATTTTCCGATTTTATAAGCGACTCCGTATATTCAATCTATAAAGCCGTAGATTATCCGGTAGGTATTTCCGAAAAACTTTATAAAAATTATATCGACCTTGTATCCGTTAAAGAGCAAAATAAGAAGCTTAAGTCGGAATTAAAGAAGATAAAATTTAAGCTTAACCTTTATAATGCCTACGATATAGAAAACAGGAACTTAAAAGCTATCCTGTTTTTAAAAAGCTCCATAAATAAAAAGTCGGTTCCCGCCGCCGTCCTGCTTCACGGGATAGAAGGCTGGTTTTACAGTCTCTATATAAATAAAGGCGCTAAAGACGGAATCGAAAACGGAGACGGCGTTATTTCATACGGCGGAGTGGTAGGCCGGGTTGTTTATGCGGGACGCCGCCGTTCCAGAGTTATTCCGATTACCAATCCGAAATGCGTTTTTTCGGTAATAGACGCCAATACCGGAACTATGGGCATAGCTCAGGGGATAGGCAACGGTTATCTTAAGATGAGATTCGTATTCAATTCCAAAAAAGTCGATAAAGGCGACAAAATTTTGACGTCCGGGCTTGGAGGCGTTTTTACTCCCGGCATATACGTAGGCAGGGTAATCTTGATAAGAAAAAAAAGCTATAATATCTTTCAGCGCATAACGATAATCCCATATAAAAATCTATTTAACGGCAAATATGTCCTCGTCGAGAAATAATATATACAAATATATTTATACAATATGTTTATTTTTGTTTTTAATGATATTGTCCCTCATTTTTAACGATAATTTCAGTTCCGGCGGTTTCTATGCCTTTCCCAATCTCGCTATAGCCGGCTTAGTGTATATATCGGCATATTTGGACTTATATCCCGGATGGCTTACGGCCTATATATTGTTTTATATATACGGTTCTATGACGCCTTTAAATCCGGCCGTTTTCGGATTTATAGGAACGCTGTCATATGCCGTTTCATATATTTTATGGCGCAAGATTCCTTACGAAAATGCGGCTACCGAGATACTGGCCGCATTTATCGCTTCGTCTGTTTATTATCTCGCGCTTTTTCTGGTAGTCTTTTATTGCTACGGCATGCATTTTTTATATTGGGATTTTTTCCTTTCCTACGGTTTCCCCGTGTCCGTTTCGACCGCTCTTTTTTCTCCCGCGGTATTTTTCTTTTTTAAAAAAGCAGGATATAAAAATTTTTTAAAAAAGCATAAAATAATATATTTATAAATTAGAAGAAAATATTTGCATAAATTTCAGCCTGAATATAAAATATAATGCAATAGGAATAAAATATTAAAATTCTTTAAGGAGCTTTAAACAATTATGCTTGATTTTTTAAGAAGATTTTATGCGCATACCGCAGGTAAAATTATTACGATACTCGTAGGGCTCTTATTTATCGTGGGCTTCAGTTTTCTTCCTTATATTTTGGGCGTCGGAAGGGGGGTTTCGCCCCGGGATGCCGCCACGGTAGCCGGAAAGGGAATATCGTTAAACGAGTTAAGCAGGTATTACGGAAAGCTCGAAAACGAATACGAGAAGCTTTACGGAAAAAAATTAACGCAAAAAGAATTAAGCGAATTGGATTTAACAGGCTCCGCCCTCTCGTCTTTGATTGCCGACAGAGTTTTGGAATCCAAAAAAGACGTATTCGGAATAAATGTTTCCGACGGATTTATAGCGCGCAATATAGCATCTTTTCAAGTGTTCCAGAAAGACGGAAAATTCAGCGACAGATTGTTTAAAAGCGTCCTGCTTTCCAATCATACTACTCCGGCAAGTTTCGAAAAAAAATATAAAGCTCAAATCATCAGGACTTATATCAGGAGAATAATAGGCGAATCTTTCAGCTTAGCCGACGTTCAATTTTTAAACGACTATAAAATTAAAAATAAATCCGTTTCTTTTGAAATAGCGGTTTTCGGCTCGAAAAACAAAGCAGGCGGTTTTCTTAAGAAAGCGGTCATCTATAATAAAGACTTTAGCGGACAGGCAAAAAAATACGGCGGAACGGTTAGGAAAGTTCCTCTTTTTTCGGAGATAGACCTCGTAAAATCGGCCTATTTCAAAAAATATTCCATAAGCGGAAGCATACTTAAATCTATATTTTCTACGGGGCAGGGCGAGGTTGTATCTGGGGTTTTTCCGGTGAAATCAGGGTATGCTGCAATTAAAATATTAAAGGTTTATTTTCCCGAATATGTTTCCGATGCAAATGCTAAAGGCGGCGGAGAAGCGCTGTTGAAAGAAAAGGAGCTTTACGGTTTTCAGAAAGAGCAGGAATTTCTTGACGATTACGTTGATTATTTAGAATCCAAATCGAACGTTAAAATTAACAGAAGCGCGTTATCGGCGTTTCATCCCTATTAATAATTAATAAATAATGTCCATTTACGGAGATGATTTGCAAAATTATTTAGATTTCGCGGTAGGACTTGCTAAAGACTGCGGAAAAATAATTTCTAAAAATTTCAGAAAAACTCATACCGTAAAATATAAAGGTCCGGTCGATATAGTTACGGAAGCCGATGCGGCTTCCCAGAATTATGCCGTCCTCAGCATTAAAAAAGCGTTTCCTTCGCATTCTATCCTGGCAGAAGAAGATAATTGCAAAATTTATAATAATTCAGAATTTAAATGGATTATAGACCCGTTGGACGGCACTACTAATTATGCGCACGGGCTCCCTATTTTTTGTTTCTCGGCGGCGCTGGAAAAAGATTCGGAAATAATTATGGGATGCGCATATAATCCGGTATTAAAAGAGATGTTTTACGCCGTTAAAGACGGCGGAGCATATTTAAACGGCAAAAAGATTAATGTTTCTAAAACGGCGGTATTCGAGAGATGCCTGCTGTCAACCGGTTTTCCGTACGATAAAAAAATTAATCCAGATAATAATTTCGACCATTTCAGGGATATTTCCGTTGACGTTAGGGGCATAAGGCGGCTCGGCTCGGCAGTTTTGGATATCTGTTACGTCGCAGCCGGATTTCTCGACGGATACTGGGAACTCAATTTAAACCCGTGGGATATGGCTTCGGGAAGTTTGATAATAAAAGAAGCCGGAGGCGCCGTAACGGATTTTTGCAAAAAACCGCTGGATATTTATAAAAAAAGGATACTCGCCTCCAACGGTTTGATTCACGACAGGATGTCGGAAATTTTATGCAGATAAAATATGTCGTCGCAATATAACGAAAACGGAATATTAAAAGGGCAGAAAAACAGGATTAATTTACTTGCGGTTATCGTTACGATACTCCTTGCAATCTTAATCGTCAGGCTTTTTTATCTGCAGATTGTCAAAGGCGGCTATTATTACAAACTGGCGAAAGATAATGCGACAAGAGTAATATATCTTACCGCTCCGAGAGGCGACATACTTTCGAAAAACGGCAAAATATTCGTAGATAACGAATCTTCGTTTAATATAGCCGTTATTTTGTCGCGCGTAAAAAAAAGAAAAACGGAGTTCAAATTCCTTGCCGGCTTAATGCATAAAAGCTACAGAAAAATTTTACAAAAAGTAAAAAAAGAAGAATTTCTGCCTCCTTACGAACCTATTATTTTAATACGCAATATTTCGCTCAAAGAACTTTCCAAGTTTGAGGTGAACAAGCTATTCCTTAAAGGGTTTTTTATAGCAAAAATTCCTATAAGGCATTATCCGTACGAAAAAATGGGCGCCCAGATTTTCGGATACGTCGGGCCGGTATCTTCGACGGAGTTAAAAGAAAAAAAATACGGTTATCTTAACTCGTCCGACATTATAGGAGAAACCGGACTGGAGTATTACTATCAAAAATATCTGCACGGCAAAGACGGCGAAAAAAGGATAGTCGTGAATTCCAAAGGCGAACCTATAGGCAATATAGTCGTCAAAAAGCCGGTTATGGGCGCGAATTTATATACCACGCTCGATTTTTCCCTGCAAAAACTTGCATACAAGCTTATGAAAAAAAGAGAGGGCGCGGTAATAGCGGTTAATCCTAACAACGGAAAAATTCTGGCTATGGTATCTACGCCGTCTTTTAATCCTTTTTATTTTTCGGAGGGCATAAGCAGAAAGCACTGGGATTCAATTATAAACAACGACGAACATCCTTTGCAGAACAAAGGGATTCAAAATGCTCTCGCCCCCGGTTCGACTTTTAAAGCGGTTGCTTCTCTTGCCGCTTTGTCTTTGCATCTTATAACGCCGGAAGAAAAAATTTATTCCGGTCCGACTTTTAAACTGGGCGACGCCGTATTTTATAACTGGAACCCCTACCAAAATTCTAAAGTAAACATGTACAGGGCGATTGCGGAGTCCGTCGATACGTATTTTTATTCTATCGGAGTCAGGATAGGCATAGACCAGCTTGCTGATTACGCCCGTAGATTAGGCTTGGGGGAGAAAACCGGAATAGACCTTCCCGACGAAAATCCGGGATTCATTCCTACCAAGCGCCTCGTTTATCAAAGGTATCACAGCCGGTGGTATAAAGGCTCCACCCTTTCCGCTATTATCGGGCAGAGTTACGACCTTGTATCGCCGATACAGCTTTTGATGGCATACAGCGCTATCGCCAACGGCGGAAACCTTTACAGACCGTTTCTTTTGCAAAAGATAGTGTCGTGGAACGGAAAGATATTAAAAGAAGTGAAACCCAAATTCGTCCGGCGCATAAATATAAAGCAAAAATATCTTAACGCCGTTAAAAAGGGCCTTTGCGACGTCGTAAGCAAAGATTACGGAACGGCGATAAACGCTAGAATAAAAGGCATAAAATTTTGCGGGAAAACCGGAACCGCCCAAATCATTTCAAAAACATATTCTATTTACGATATAAAATATATACCGAGAAAATACCGCGATAACGCATGGTTCGTAGGATTTGCCCCTTTAAACGACCCTAAAATAGCCGTCGTGGTACTTGATATGCACGCCAGATTTCTCGGAGCGAATGCGGCGGTTATAGCTAAAAAAATAGTCGAAAAATATTTAGAGCAAAAAGGCTTATGGAAGCCTCCTTTGCATAAAAAAACCGAAAAAGGCAAAAAAGGCGGGAAAAGCAAAAGCAAACTGCCGAGCTTTATATATACGAGTTTTTAATATGAAAATATTGGATAACCAGTACGCTAAAAATTTTGATTTTATAATGTTTTTTGCGGTTATTTTAATATCCGTACTCGGCATTATAAATCTTTACGGTTCTTTAAGCATAAACCATAAGGATTTCCTCGACCCCTACGTAATAAAGCAGATTATATGGTTTATAATATCCTTCTTCATAATGTTCGTAATAATAACTATCGATTACCATACGCTTATAGAAGCCGCCTATTATATTTACGGTTTTATTTTAATATTTATTACGGTCGTCCTGTTAAAGGGCAGAATTACCCACGGGGCTTCAAGGTGGATTTCGCTGGGCATGTTTTCGTTCCAGCCGTCCGAGCTCATGAAAATAGGCTTAATATTTGCTCTTGCCAAGTATTTTACGACGTATGAAAATAAAAAAGGCTATTCCCTTAAAGGGCTTATAGTTCCGTTTATAGTAATTATCATACCCGTTCTGCTGATAGCAAAAGAGCCCGATTTAGGTACGGCGCTTATCGTTTTATTTATCGGTTTTATTATGGTTTTTCTTGCCGGAATAAAAAAAAGTTCGATGGTTATTTTGACGGGAATTGCGCTGGTCGTCGGTCCGCTTTTGTGGTTCAGGTTGAAATCCTATCAAAAAAGCAGAATACTTATATTTTTACATCCCGCCAAAGATTATCTGGGGGCAGGATATAACATTATCCAGTCGGAAATTGCGGTCGGGGCGGGAAGGTTTTTCGGAGACGGTTTCGGGAACGGTTCTCAGAGCACTTTAGATTTTTTGCCGGCTAAACACACCGATTTTATATTTTCCACGTTTATGCAGCAGTTTGGTTTTTTCGGCGGTTTGATTCTTATAGCGCTATATTTTATCGTAATAATAAGGGGCTTTAAAATAGTTTACAGGGCAAAAAAATTGCAGGGATTTCTTCTCGGCGGAGGTGCCCTCGGCATTATCACGTTTCATGCTATAATAAATATGTATATGACGGTAGGGCTTCTGCCGGTCGTGGGCGTTCCGCTTCCTTTTTTCAGTTACGGAGGGACGTCGCTCGTAGTCGATATGTCTGCGGCGGCTATACTTTTAAATATCTCGATGAGAAGATACAAATTTCAGTCGTAAAAAATGAAAAAATATAAAAATTTAGATATCCGAAATATTTCTATTTTAATATCTTCCTTTTTTTATGCCGGGTTTTTTCCCTACGGCCCTGGTACCGCCGGTTCCGTTGCGGCATTTTTATTATATATACTGCTGTTAAGGTTTTTAAATCCTTTTTATTATTTAGCGCTCTGCCTGCTTATATTTATCTCGGGAGTTTATTTCTCGTCTAAGGCGGAAAAAATATCGGGCATTGCCGACCCGCCTTTTGTCGTAATAGACGAAGTGCTGGGATATCTTTCGGTTGCGGCGGGGCTGCTATGGATGCATTTTTCTTTTTTTCACCTGTTTATATATGCGTTTTGCGGGCTGGCGTTATTCCGTTTCTTCGATATATTGAAACCTTTTCCTATCGGAATAATCGACAAAAAAGTCAGGGGCGGATTCGGCATTATGCTCGACGACCTTGCCGCCGCCGTTTTCTCCTTGATAGTTTTGCGTTTTATAATAGTAGTTATAGCCGGATTTTGACCGTATATTTTACCTTTTTGTAGAAAAAATGTTAAAATAATATCCTTAATAATATAAAGAACCTTATAAGCTAAATCTTGAAAATGGAAACTAAAGACAAAGAGCCTAAAGATATTAAAATCCTCGTTATAGCCGGTAACCATAATTTTGCGGAAGCGGGAGAGATTATAAAAGAGCTTTCGGACGTGCTTTCAAATTACGGTTTGGGGTTTAAAGAAGCCGTTATAATGCCGGAAAGCCAGAGAGACGGCATATATAAAGTAATGTCTTACATGGCGTCCGGAGATTCTTTCGTTATAGTATGCGGAGGAATGAAGGAGGACGTTTCTTTAACCCGCGATACGGTTTCCGCGGTTTTTAAGAGAGAACTCGTCAGGAGCAAAGACGCCGCAGATTTGATGGCTCTCGTTTATGAATCCGAAAAAAAAGCTTTTAATCCTTCGGTTGAAAAAGCCTGTTATTTTCCCGAGCATTCTTTTATAGTTCCCAACCAGAATTCCGGAATTTCCGGCTTTTATCTTACCGAACCTATTTTTTTTGCGGCTATGCCGCTTGAGCCTAAAAATGCCGTAAATATGTTTAAAAACCATATACTCGGAAAAATGCTCGGCAAACTCGGTATCAATTATTTTGTCAGATTAAGAAAATATAAACTTTTCGGATTAAAGGAAAAAGAATTCGAAATTCTTTTCGAAAAATTAAAAAAAACTGCCGAATGCGCTCTTAATTATGAATTTTCATACGGAGAATTCATCGTATCCGCCGCCCTCAACGGCGTTTCTACCCAGAAACTTAACGAAAACGTAAAGTCGCTCGACAATAAAGTCGGCGAAATTTTTAAAGACTATCTTTACGGTTTCGACGACGACGAACTTCATATAGTATGCTCGTATCTTCTTAAAGAAAACGGTATCAAGATTGCGGTCGCGGAATCGCTTACGGGCGGCTATATTTCCAATAAGCTTACGGATTTGCCGGGAGCTTCGGCTTATTTCGTTTACGGCGGCGTGGTGTATTCCGATTACGCAAAAACCGCTCTTCTCGGGGTAGATAAAGCGGTTATAGAAAAAGAGGGAGCGGTATCCGATAAATGCGCTATAGAAATGGCGGAAAAAGCAAGGGAAAATGCAAAGGCCGACATAGGAATTGCCGTTACCGGGTTTGCCGGACCTAAAACCGAATACGATAATTATCCCGTGGGAACCGTTTTCATAGCCCTTTCCAGTCCCAAAGTAAAAGAAGTTAGAAAATATTCGTTTTCCGGTTCCCGCTTAGACGTTAAAGCATATACGGCAAAAATGGCGCTGTTCTGGATATACCGCCTTATAAGCGGGACGCCGCAATCTTTAATAAAAACGTAACAATAATTTAACTTGATAATATTTCTTTTTTGAGATATAACTTTTAAATAAAAAAATAAAATAAGAAAAGGAAGGCATAATTATGGCGTTAAAATCCGGCGGCAATAAAGGGGACTCGAATCCGTCCCCGTCAGAAAATAAATTTAAGGAACAGCCTATGCATGAGCAGAAAATAAAAGCGTTAGACCTTGCTATAGCCCAGATAGAAAAGCAGTTCGGAGCGGGAGCGGTAATGAAGCTAGGCGGCAAACCGCCGGCAGAAGATATCCAGTCTATTCCGACGGGTTCGCTGTCCTTAGATATCGCCCTCGGTATAGGCGGAATACCGAAAGGAAGAGTTATCGAGATATTCGG
>JAKAKK010000085.1 GCA_021813525.1 bacterium | reverse complement strand
TCCCAACAGATTTTTCATAGAACCGTCTCCGTCCGCATGCTTGTTGCCGAAAAAATAAACATACTTGCCCATAACGCCATCCTCCAAGTAAATAAAATAAATAAATGATATATGATATTTAAAAAACGAAAGCGATTATTATAAATCTAAACTTGAAAAATCGCAAAAATTTTTAAGAAAATTAAGCACGTTATTTAATAATCCGAGCCTGGAATTTTTAACTTCTTCTTCTTCGGTTAAAACCATAACGCCGTCGAAAAAATCGTTAACCGGACGCGCTAATTTATACATTTCGTTTACCGCTGCGGCGTAATCGCCCGCTTTCAATAAAGGAACGACATTTTTTTGAACCGATTTAAATACGGAAATAAGCCGGACTTCCTCCGGCATAATTAATTTGCTTTCATTAAAACCGGCGATTTCGGAAAATTTATATGTAATGTTGTTAATCCTTTTATATGCCTGCGATAACTCAAAAACTTCTTCGTGTTTCTTAAATTTTGAAAGAAAATCTATTTTGAGAAAGGAAGCGTAAAAATCGCCGGTTATTTCGGCAGTTAAAACTGCAGTTATTTCATCGGATTTATAGCCGCCGGAAAGCATATGGTTTTTAAACCTGACATACGCAAAATTCATAAAAGAGGTTTTTAATTCGTCGGCATTTAATCTGCGGTCTTTAAAAAATTCGTTAAAATAAAAATTGCATACGTCGCTTAAGTTAATTTTATATTTTTTATCTAAAATAATTTCTATTACGCCTATCATAGCCCTGCGCAGATAAAAAGGGTCGGATTCTCCGGTAGGGAGTTTTTTTAACATTACAAACGAAAGAACGGTGTCTAATTTATCAGACAAAGAACACAGTGCCGATAAGTCGTTCGACGGCAGGAGCTTTTTTTTAGCCTTTGAAACAGGATAATAATGTTCTTCGACAGCCAGGGATACTTCCGTGCTTTCTTTCGACGCTTTCGCGTATATCCTGCCCATTATGCCCTGCATCTCCGGAAATTCATATACGACGTGCGTCGCAAGGTCGAATTTCAATAAGCCCGACGCGGTCTTGAAATCCGACAGCATGCCGGAAGGAAAATTCAGCTTTCCGGCTATAAAAATTCCCAGTTCCCCGATTCTCTTAGTTTTATCGAAATACGAGCCTAAGCCTTGATAAAATAAAATATTTTTTGTTTCTTCAACAAAATGGGACGGTTTTTTTTTGCTGTCTTCTTTAAAGAAAAATTCGGCATCGGCCAGCCTTGCGGTTAGAACCTTGGAATATCCGGATTTAATATTGTTTTCTAGAGATTTTTTAACGGAGGGCGCGGGATTCGCATCGGCAACGGCGGCAAAATAAGGCAGCAGGGAGCCGTTTTTGCTTAACGGAAAAAATCTCTGGTGTTTGCGCATGACAACCGACAGCAATTCTCCCGGAACCGACAGAAATTTTTCGTCGAATCCGCATATTATGGGATAAGGGGTTTCGGTTAAGCCGGTTATTTCGTCTATGAAATCGTCGTCGTATTCCGGCATATCCGCATTTACTTTCTTCGACAATGATTTAATCCCGGCTTCTATATATTTTTTTCTGTCGCCGTTTTTTAAAATTATGCCGGTTGAAGACACGGCGTCAAAATAGTCTTCGGAACCCGAAATTTTAACGGATTTCATTTTATAAGAAAGCGGTTCCGCAATATACGTACGGTTTGACGATTTAATATCTCCAAAATTAAACGGCGCATTTTTTCCGTCGAATATAGACAATATCCAAAGAACCGGCCTTGGATACCGTATTTCTTTGTCGAGCCAAAACATCGTTTTTCTGAAAGGAATTTTTTTAATAAACGCCGGAATATTTGCCGTCAATAAATCCCTAACCGGCAAGCCTTTTATGCGTTTTTTATAAGCCGTATAAACGCCTTTTTTCTGGTTTAACGGATAAATTTTTTTGTAGTCGGAAATTTCGTTCTTCTTCATGAACTGCAAAAGCGGAGCGGCTGGAGCGCCTCCGTGATAAGATATTCCGACCGGCGGGCCTACGATTTCTACCTCCCTGTCGGGGGATTTTAAGGGCAGCCCTTTAATTAAAACAACCGTGCGCCTCGGAGTAGAAAATGCCTCTATATCCGGCTTTTCATTAAGCATTATCTCGTTTTCAAAGAAATTTTGCAGAATGTTTTTTAATGCCGCGGGTATTTTTCTTACCTCGTCGTACGGAAGTTCTCCCGAACCTATTTCCAATAAATATTCGCTCACGGTAATTGTCTGGTTTTATTTTCTTATTTTTTATTTAGTCGATTTAGCCTTTATCGGCGTAACCGGTATAAAGTCTGGCGCATCCTTCGGCAAGCGCCCTTACCTTTAATATAAAATTCATTCTCTCCGATACGCTTATAAGCCCTCTTGCATCCAGCATGTTAAATGCGTGGGAGCATTTAAGACAGTATTCGTATGCAGGCTTCACGAGCTCTTTCATTTTAAACGAAAGCAGTTTTTTCGATTCCGCTTCATATAAATTGAATAATTTATGCAGAATTTCTCCGTCGGCATATTCAAAGCTGTATTTAGAAAATTGCAACTCGTCGTCTTTATGGATATCCCCGTATTTAAAGGAATCGTTCCATTGAAGGTCGAAAACGCTGTCTTTATTCTGAAGAAACATAGCGATTCTTTCTAATCCGTAAGTAATCTCTATAGCCGGTTTAGAAAGCTCTACGCCGCCTATCTGCTGAAAATAGGTAAATTGCGTTACTTCCATGCCGTCGAGCCATACTTCCCAGCCCAGACCCCATGCCCCAAGCGTGGGAGACTCCCAATCGTCTTCAACAAACCTTATATCATGCTCGTTCGGATTTATGCTGATGCTCTTAAGACTGTCCAAATAAATCTCTTGAATTCTACTTATATACGGTTGTATAACGACCTGAAACTGATAGTAGCGGCCCAGCCGGTTTGGATTTTGACCGTATCTTCCGTCCGTAGGCCTTCTGGAGGGCTGAACATAGGCGGCTCTCCATTCTTCGCAGTCGAGGCATTTAAGAAACGTGTAAGGCGCAAATGTAGCGGCTCCGACCTCTATATCGTAAGGTTCTAAAATTACGCATCCAAAATCGGACCAGAAATTTTGGAGTTTAAAAGTTAATTGTTGAAAATCGGGAGTTTTGATAATTTTTCCTCTTTTTTAGAAAATTTATTATACTAAAGGGCGAGCATATTTTCAATAGATTTTCTTGCCGGAATTCTAACGTTTTCGGGAATTTTTATAATATTCTCCATATTCTCCAGGGAATTTATAATGTCGTCGAGATGGGTTTTTTTCATATTCGGACAAACTAGTCCCGGGTTGGAAGAGATAAAAATTTTATCCGGGTTCTCCTTCTTCATTTTATACATTATTCCCCTTTCGGTTCCTATGATAAAATACTTAGCGGCCGATTCCCTCACGAACTTATACATGCCGGACGTTGATGAAACATGGTCTGCGGCGTCTATAGTTTCGGGGGTTGACTCGGGATGGGCGACGAATACCGCTCCCGGATATTTTTCTTTCAGGGCTTTAATATCTTCGGGTACCGTTCTTTGATGCGGGGGGCAAAAACCCGGCCAGTTTATTATTTTTTTATCGGTAAATCTTTGGACATAGCTTCCGAGGTTTTTATCGGGAACCATTATGACTCTTCGGGCGGACAGCGAGTTCACGACTTTGACCGCATTTGCGGAAGTACAGCATATATCGGAAACGGCTTTGCATTCTGCGGACGTATTGACGTAGGCTACTACCGGAGCATCGGGATAATCCGCTTTTAAATTAACGATGTCTTTTGCGGTTATCATATCTACCATGGGACAACCGGCATTTTCGTTAGGAAGGATTACCGTTTTGTCGGGATTCATTATAGCGGCGCTTTCGGCCATAAATCTAACGCCGCAAAATACTATAATATCGGCATCGGTTTTATTGGCTTTAACGGAAAGTTCCAGGGAATCCCCTTGAAAATCGGCAATTTCCTGAATCTCGTCTCTTTGATAGTTATGCGCCAGCAATACCGCGTTCTTTTTTTTTAAAAGAGTCTTAATCGCCTTCTGCTTTGCTTTTATATTTTCAAAATTATTATTATTGCGGTTATCCATATTTAACCTTGCACCGTTCTTGGATAATTTTTTAACTTGTTTATAACATTATAACATATTATAATTTAAAACTAAACCAAAAAACACATAAAACCATATCAAAGCGATGGATTTCAAAACTGAAAACGCGGCTGTAGCCGACGAATCCAAATATAAATACAAAAGAATCTTAACCGGCGATAGGCCGACCGGACCTCTTCATCTGGGACATTATGCCGGTTCGTTAAGAAACAGGGTTAGGCTTCAGGCTCAATACGAAACTTTCATCCTGATAGCCGATATTCAAGCGCTTACGACTAATTTCGAACATCCCGAAAAACTCAGGGAAAATATTTTTCTTGTCGCCTTGGACTATCTATCCGCGGGAATAGACCCGAAAATATCCACTATAGCAATACAGTCTATGATACCCGAAATTTCCGAACTGACGACTTTTTTTTCTATGCTTATTTCGGTAAATCCCTTAAGACATAATCCTACGATTAAAACAGAGGCTAAGGAAAGAGGCTATAAGGAATTGACATACGGTTTCCTGGGTTACCCCGTAAGCCAGACCGCCGATATCGCCATTTTTAAAGCGGACCTGGTTCCGGTTGGTATAGACCAGCTTCCGCACATTGAACTTGCCAGAAAAATAATCAGAAAATTCAATGAATTATACTGCGGTAAATTAATCGAGCCTTATGCCCTGATAGACAAATTTCCAAAACTCGTCGGACTCGACGGAAATCTTAAGATGAGCAAGTCCTACGGAAACGCGATTAATCTTTCCGACGATTTCGGCCTTATAAAAACTAAAATAAAATCCGCCTTGACGGACAAGAACAGGATACATCCGACAGACAAAGGGAACCCGGAAATATGCACTATCTACTCTTATCATAAGGCTTTTTCGAATGATACCCTGATAAAGGAAACGGAATACGACTGTAAAAACGGAAAAATAGGCTGCGTTAAGTGCAAGGAGAACCTGTTCGAGGTTATTAAAGCGCTTCTTGAACCGATGAACGAACGAAGGGCATATTACTTAAAAAATAAAGACGAGATATGGGATATCCTGTTTGCCGGAACTAAAAAAGCGGAAATAACCGCTTCCGAAACCATTAAAGAAGTTAAGGAATCAATGAAAATATTGTATCCGCCTATATGATTTTACTTATTGCAAATAAACCGGTTTTGATGTTATTATAAAAATATAAATTACCGCTTATTCTGCAAAAGTTCACAAAAAAAAATTAATGGAGGAATCATTACAAATGGCAAACAAACTTTTCATTATGCTTCAAAATACTACCCCTTCTAATCCCCACACGCTCGGAGCGCCGTTTTTTCAGGCGGCGGCGGCCGCGACTATGGATTATGAGGTAGAAGTAGTACTCACTGCGGATGCCGGTCTTCTAATGAAGAAAGGCGTCGCCGAAAATCTCAGGGTTAAAGAAGGCAGTCCTAAATCGGTTTATGATTTTATTAAGGACGCTTACGAAGCCGGCGTCGTTTTTAAAGTATGCACTCCCGCTTTGGAGCTAAATAATTTTAACAAAGAAGACCTGATTGAAGAATGCAGCGGCGTCGTAGGAGGCGCCTATGTCGTCGAAATGGTAATGGACGATAACGTTAAAACGCTGTCGTATTAAAAGCAGATATACAGAAAAAAGCAGGAAAAAGGGGTCAGAATTAAATTCTGACCCCTTTTTCCTTTCTCAATTCTGACACCTTTTTTTCCATATTCGTTCAGGCATTATTCATACTGAGCACGTATTCCTTAACCCCTTCCAAAAGAGTAAACCTGTCTAATACAACCGTTTCGCAGGGCATAGATTCGACAAAAAGCCTGTTTTGGACAAGTCCGCCCGTAAGGTATATCTTTTTTGGTTTCCTCGCAAACCTATGCATAGATATACATACGCCCTTAATTAATCTTGCGGCGGCTGTTTCGGATTCCTCTCCCGCGGCTACGAGGTCGAAAACATGGCCCATTCCTAAGAGTCCGCATGTTGCCGTTATAAATTCCTTTTGCGGTTCGATATTGGAATAATCGACGTTTAAATAATGTCCTAGGATTTCTATCGCCTGGCCGGTAAAAGCCCCGCACTCGGTATTCCAGTCCGAATGTATAAAACTGCCGTTTTCAAACGCTACGTATTTTGCATCTCTCGAACCGACGTCGAGAAGAGTGAAAGAGTTATCTTTTATAAGGCTTTTGCCCGCATTAGCAAGGGCGATAATTTCGTTGACGGAACGGTTTGCAAATCTGTTGATATTATGTCCCGTTCCTACATCTGCCCTGAACGTTTTTTCAAGGTCGGACACTCTTTTAACCGTCCTTTCGCCCGTTTCGGTATTTAATATTTTTGCGTAAGTCGTTCCCGCATCAAGCAGTATCATTGCTTTTCTCTATTTTAAATTTTAAATAACTTTATTTAATTGCAAAAATGCCGTTAGTTTTGCAACAGTGCTTCTCGTAAGCCCTATATCCATATCTATGAACATTCCCCTCGGATGCTTGCTTGCGAGGTAAGAAGCGAGACCCGCTTTCGGACAGAAACTTTGCGAAAAGAATACCGTAGGAACGTCCGGGTTGAACTCTAATTCTAATTTAAGGTCTCCGGGAGTGAGATTTTCGACGCACCTCGTCCATCCGTAAACATGGGTTTCGTCCGGAAAATAATTTGCGATAGAAAAATCTCCCCATGGAGGCGTTCCCCAAAAAGCGCATTTTGGTTTAACGTATTCCGGTTTAAACGGCTTTTTCTTTTCCATATCGCGGTAAAAATAACCTGCTATTTTGCCGAATTTTTCTTCTAACGGAATACCGCTTTTGCAAATAAAATCGCCTTTCTTTTCCAAATCTTTATTTTTAACGCGCCTTAACTTAATTTTAAGCTCGTTTTCTATAAAATCTGCAACGAAACCCATTTCGTTGCACCTGCAAATCTCCGAATCTTCTATTATTATCTCGGAAATGGGATTTCTTCCCACCAAAACGGAATCCATAACGTCTTCGTTCCAGTAATCCGTTACCGATAAAATGTTGGCGATAATTCTTTTAATCTGGGCGCAATAAGCTTTAGGAAGTATATTGTCGGTCGGCTCGGTTATAAGCCTATCCACTTTATACATATCTAGCGACAGGATAACGGCGCTTTTTTTTATTAACTCCTCCATAACTTCTCTTGGGGGAATGCCAATGATTCCTATAAAAGGCTTGTCTTTAGGGTTTTTAAGAAAGGACTGTTCTTTTCCTTTAACGAATCCGTGCCTCGTTAATACCATATCCTGCGCAGGCTCATAATTCTTATTTTCGTTGCCGTCTTTTTCCAATTTAAACGCACCCCGACTTTCCCTATTAAATTGCTTATAAATTATCTTATAGGATTTTAAAGAATTAATAAATGACTTTTGTCACAAAAATCAACAGATATCGCAGACGAACTCTTCGGCGGATGTAGCCGCCAAAGCGCCTTCGCCTACCGCCGTAGCCACCTGAAGCAATTTCTTGGAATGGGCGTCGCCTGCGCAGAACACGCCGGGCATAGACGTCATTAAAGTATAATGGTCGGTTTTTATAAAACCGTCTTCGTCTTTCTCGATATTTTTAAGAAAAGACGTCTGGGGATTTATTCCTATAAAAATAAAAACGCCCTTAACCGGAACGGTTTTTCTTTCTTTGGTTTTAACGTTTTCTATCGTTATAGATTCTACTGATTTACCGCCGTTTATCGAAATTGGGGAATGTTCCAATTCCATCGTAATATTTTTGGCGTTATGCAGTTTTTCCTGTATTATTTTTTCGGCCCTGAATTCTTTCCTTCTATGAATCAAAACTAAGGATTTAACGATTTTCGTGAGATAATTGGCTTCTTTTAATGCAGAGTCTCCTCCGCCGATTACGGCTATATCTTCGTTTCTAAAAAAAGGACCGTCGCAAGTCGCGCAATACGATACCCCTCTTCCCGTAAATTCTCTTTCGCCCGGAATGTTAAGTCTTTTAGGCGAAGCTCCTACCGTAATTATAACCGTCTTCGCCTGATAACTTTCGTTAACGCCCCTGAGAGTTTTATATTGTCCGTTATCTGTTATATCTTTTATTTCGTCGTATATAATATTCAATCCGAGGCCTTTAGCGTGTTCTTCAAATTTTTGCATTAATTCTATGCCTGAAAGAGAAGGAAATCCGGGGTAATTTTCTATATTATCGGTAAGGGCGATCTGTCCGCCTACCGCTATTTTTTCTATTAAAACTATATTCAGGCGGGCTCTAAGCGCGTATATCGCTGCGGAAAGTCCGGCGGGCCCGCCGCCGATTATGATTAAATCGTAAACCATACGATTTGCCTCCTTAAAAATTATCTTATGATTTTATGGTTGTTTTATGTAAAAATGATTAATATAATACATTAAATCATATAAGGTATTTTAAATCAAATAATTCAAATCCGCATATTTGGTTAAATAATGAAGAAATCTTTAAATCTTATACAGTTAACCTTTGCTTCGACAAGCGCCATTATCGGTTCGGGATGGCTTTTGGGCATATACGTCAGCGCAAAAGACGCCGGGCCGGCATCTATATTTTCATGGTTTATCAGCGGATTTGCCGTTATGCTTATAGCCCTTGTTTACAGCGAGTTAGGCGCTATGCTTCCGGCGGCGGGAGGACTTGCAAGATATCCTAAATATACTCACGGCGCTTTTTTAGGATTTATCACGAGCTGGATACTTATTATAGCCGGTGCCGCCGTCAGCACTATCGAAACGGAGGCCACCGTTCAATATCTTAATTTTTACGTCGGCGGGCTTTTTATAAATAAATCGCTTACTCCTGAAGGAATCATTTCTGCTTTTTTTATACTTGTCGTTTTTTTTCTGCTTAATCTGTTCGGAGCTAAGATATTTGCCAAAACCAATACTTTTCTAACTTATTTTAAAATTTTAATAGTCGCGGCGGCGGCGGGCGTTCTTATTTATGTTTCCGTCAAAAACGGAAATATTAAAAACCTTGCGGGATATAATTTAATGCCTTACGGATACGGCGGAATTATGAAAAGCATATCTCTGGGCGGCGTTATATTTTCGTATCTCGGTTTCAGGCAGGCTATAGATTTATCCGGCGAAGCAAAAAATCCGGGAAGAGACGTTCCGATTGCGACTATATTGTCGGTCGTTATAGGCATAACGGTTTACACCCTCCTTGCTTTCAGTTTTATAATATCCGTCCCGCAGGTAAAAAATAATCTATGGAATACGCTAAATTTATCCTCGCCTTTCGTAAATCTGCTTAATATGTACGGACTTCCCGCATTTGCTTTAATGGTAATAATTGGGGCGGTTATATCCCCTTTTGCAACCGGACTGGTATATATGGGAACTACTTCGCGAATTACGTTTGCTATGTCGAAAATGAAATTTTTGCCGAAAAGTTTTCATTTAAATTTTAACAGGTACGGAACAGCCTATATTTCGTTGATTTTCACATTCTTTCTGTCGGCATTATACCTCCTTCCGTTTCCGAGCTGGCAGTCTTTAGTCGGAATAATTACGTCGGGAATGGTATTTACATATATTCTGGGTCCCGTAGGATTGATGGTTTTCCGCAAATTAGACCCCCGTAAAAAAAGGCCTTTTCATCTTCCGTTCGCAAATATAATTTCTCTGATGGCATTTATAGTCGGAACGCTGATAATTTATTGGTCCGGTTTCGATGTTTTATGGAAACTCGGCATAGGAATATCTGCGGGAGTAATACTGTTTATTTTTACGAATTTTAATAATATTAAAAAAGGTTTAAAGGAAACGGTTGTACCTGGTCTCTGGTTTTTGTTTTACATAATTGCCGTTTTAACGCTATCCTTTTTCGGAAGCAAAAGTTTCGGCGGAAATAATCTGCTCAAATCGCCTTACGACTTGATTGCCGTGATTTTAGCCGCAGTTTTATTTTATTTCGTCGCAATCAACACCTCGATAAAAAAAGAAGAAATGAAAATGATAATAGAAGAGGAATTCATCGGCGAAGAGTTTGAGATATAAATTATATTGCAATTACTCGCCGCCGGATTGAGCGGCAGTGCCGCTTTCCCCTCCGCCGTTTTTGTTTTCATTTGCCGGCTCATCGCAGCCGTGCCTGCCGTCGCAGTAAGGCAGTCTTTTAGATAAACCGCACTTGCAGAAATATAACGGCCTGCCTTTAACTTTGGATTTCAGTTTGGTTAAATCTACTTTATTCATATTTTTCATTTTTTAATACTAACTCCAAAAGATTACATATTACATTTTAATTATTCAGTATAGCAATCTTGATAAAAAAAGAAAATATGAAAATTATATCCCCCCCCCATATCAGATTTTAAAGGAAATTCTCCGGAAATTAAAAATAGCCTCTTGTCATATTAAAAAACCGGAATGACAAGAGGCTATTTTTAATTTCAAGTTTATATTTTTTTATTTCAGCGACTTGAGATATCTTGCTATCGTATTAAGCTGAGATGCGTGAATATGCTTAAATTCCGGCATTATCACAAGATAAGTGCGCCCGTTGATGGTCGCAGGAACGCCGTATGTAAAATGAACCTTAGGGTCAACTATCTGGGATTCGATCCATGTCAGACTTTTAGTCTTTCCGATACGAGAAAGGTTTGGACCGACTTTTGCGCCTATCCCGTCTATGCGATGACAGGCGATACAGTTATCTTTTTCAAAAAGCCTCATTCCCTCAGGCGGTCTTTTATAGCTTAAATTTGACCTTACGGACGGAAACGTCTTAATATATTCAGCCAGTTTATTTGCGGCCGAATTAGGAATAGTCTTGAAACCTGGCATTCTAACAAGATAAACTTTCCCGTTTATTTTTGCTTTAGTTCCCCTTATAAAATGACTTCCGGGATGGAATATTTGCGCCTTAATCCATGGCAGGCTTTTAGTCCTCCCAATGTTTGAAAGGTCTGGTCCGACCGTCCCGCCTTCATGCCCTATAGTATGGCAATCGATACAGTAATATTTTTTAAAAAGTTTTGGGCCGGATGCCGCTGCAAAAGCAAAATTAGATGAAATGAAAAAAACAACCGCAAAACAAAAAGCTGCAATAAAAATATACTTTTTCATTTTTGTTCCTCCTTAATTTTTACTAACACAATAATTATTTAATTTACACCGTTTGCATTTAAAATTATCTCTCCCCGCTAAAGGGGGGTTCCTCAAGAAAGGGAGAGATAATTTAATGTACCGCCAAGATGTATAACTTAATTCTTTATTAAAATTATATTGCCTATTATCTTCAATTTATGCAGGATAAATACTGATTTTTGTAAGGAAAATTTATAAAATCATGTAGGAAAAAAACCTATAAAATTATTGCTTTAAAATTTTAAGTTTTAATATAACAAAGTTTACAAGGTCCGATTTTTTTTTAAGGCCTAATTTTCCCATTCCTCTTAAACGATATGTTTCAACCGTTTTCTCGCTCAAAAAACGCTTTTTGGCAATTTCTTTATTTTTAAACCCGTGCGCAATATCTATTATTACCTCCTGTTCCCTATTGCTTAATCTGTTCCATAAAAATTCTTCTTTGCTTAATTTACCGTCCCGGATTTCGGACTGATTATTGCTCATCATATAACCTTCGACCATTGAGGGATATATATATTTTTCTCCTCTTGCAACTGTTCTGATTGCATATATCAAATCATAATCCATCGCTTTTTTTACTAAGAAACCGGAAACGCCCAGTTCGAAACCCTTTTGAAGGCATCTGCCGTCCCCGTTTATCGTCATAATTAATATTTTTGATTCAGGAGATATTTTTTTAAACCTTGGGATTAAGGCAAATCCGTTCATTTCTAACATAGATATATCGAGAAGGATAACATCCGGAGTTTCTAACTTTATAAGTTCAACGGCTGATCCCGAATCGCCCGCTGTTCCTATTACTTTTATATCATCCTGGCTGTTAAGCAAAACATTTAACGCAGAAAGTAAAATAAAATGTTCATCGACTATGGCTACGGTTATCATATTGAACCGCCTTTTATAATTATATCAATCGCAATATTCCATATCCGTAAACTTATTGCATTCCTCCTTCTTTAATCTGCAAGAGGAAATGCAATAAGTTAAACAATTTATAAACTCACACCTTTTCTATCTTAACAGGCGCATAGTAATAAACCATAGAGCCTCCTACGGGGTCGGTTAAGTTTGTCGTCCAGCCGTCTTTAGCCGCTATCGAATCATCCAGCAGGAACAGGGCGTTAGGATGCACTCCAACGTTTCTTGCGGGGTCGCCCGTATATTTCTTTCCGTCTATGTACCATTCGCCCGAACCGTAAAGCCATCTGCCGAACGCGGTTGCCGCGGTAATTACGCCGGGCCTCACTGAAGGCATTATCCTTACCTTATGAGTGATACCCTTCGGATAAGTAGGCGATATTACTTTTATCGTATCCCCGTCGGCCAAATTCAGCTTTTTCGCGTCTATTGCACCTATCTCCCAGAAAGCGTCCGGAAGAAGTTCCTGCAGCCACGGGTCGGCCATTGTCCTGGACTTAGAATGGATAGGCTGTCTGTGGGTTGAAACCATTAAGGGGTATTCCTTTCTTGAATATATCTTATCTAAAATCTCGCCTTTCATATTTCTATGGGGCAGCAATATCGTCGTTCCGCAGAACCTTTCGCCCGATATCGCGTTATGCGTCGTAGCTACCTGTTCGTTATATAAATGAACCGGGGTATCCGGCGACCAGAGATGCGTTACCCACTTCGGTTTTCCCCATGGAAGATAACCGACGTCATAGTCTTCGAAACGTCCGCCTCTAGCTATCACGTATGCGGTCTTTTTCCATTCCGCAGGTTTAAGAGCCTTGCCGTGTTTTCTTATATAATTTTTTACATACTGCATCTCGTCCTTGTTTGCGTCAGGAACCGGTCCTAAATGGATAAATCCGCTTCCCTTCTTTTTTAAATAAGTTTTTGAATCGTAAGCAATATTTGCCGCCATTTTAAGATAGTAATCTTCCCTTTCGTTTAAATTGCCGCCTTCGAGAAATGCATTCTCACCGAATCCGGGAAGCTTAAGAGACTTTGCAACATCTATCAGGAAATTTTCAATACAGATAGGTCTTCCGTCCTGAGTTTTTTCGGTCATGGGCTCTACTATCGGCTGTCTTATCGATGTTCTTGCCGTGGGATAGGTCGGAAGGTTTCCCAAAAATCCCCAGCCCTCTAAGTATGTCGTATCGGGGACGATATAATCGGCGTATGCCGAACTTTCCGAAATATAACAATCCGATGCTATGAATAACGGAACTTTGCTTGTATCTTTTACCATCCTCATCCACGGCTTGGATTCATCGTTCACGCCGCCCATAGCAGGCATAGACCATGCGGGATTCGCCTCCTGTTGAAGCATTATCTTTACAGGATAAGGGTACTGGAAATACGTTCCTCCCCATATCTCCTGCCAGATGCCGAAACCGAAAGGGAACCAAGGTCTTTGCGCTGGAAAAGGCGACTCGCCCCTTGCAACCTTTTCCTTATATTCTAACGTATCTTCATAATATGAGCCTTCTCTTGAAATCTTTACCCCTTTTGCCGGAACAAAACCTGGCCATTTACCTAAATCATAAGGATAACCGTCGCCTCCCATAACGTCGGTACTGCCTCCCCCGTTGATATACCCCCCCTGCCAGTTTATATTGCCTATCATAACGTTTAAAAATTGTATTGCCCTGCCGTTATAAAATCCGTTAGTATGTTTTACGGGACCCCTATAGTAATCTGCAACGGCTTTTTTGCCGTGCGAAGTAAAATCTTTTGCAAGTTCCGGTATTACCATATGGGCAAGACCGGCTTCCTTTGCATATTCTTCTATAGTATGTTTTTTAAGCTCGCTCCAGAGCATCTGCATACTCGTCATACAGTCGATGCCGTTCACGTTAATAGGGGTTAAAGATAAAAATCCGGTAGGCCATAAATCGCCTTTTGCGGCGTCAGACGTTAAAACAGGTTTTCCTGTTACCTTGTCTATCGCGTAAAACGATTCTCCGCTCTTTAAGAATTTGGCAAAATCCGCATTGCTTTTATCGGCAACTACAAGATATGAAGCGTTTGAAAAATTAGGTTCGCCGTTTGCGTTTGCCGAGCCAAGGCTTAAATTAGCCAGGAAATTTTCGTCATACCTTTTGTTTTCTATTATCCACCTCAGCATGCCCATAGCTAAAGCCCCATCGCCTCCGGGTTTAATTGGAATGTATTTATCGGCATGGGCAACCATGTTACCCGCCCTTACGTCTATTACCGTTACTTTTAACTTACCGGACGATGTAGCGGATACCGTTCTTCTGGCTAAAGTCTGCATAGGAAAATTTGCTTCAAGATAATTTGCTCCGAAAATCAGCAGGTGTTCGCAGTTGGGAAGGTCGGGCTTTAACATGTTAGTTCCGGGAAAAGTCCTGAATGTAGAAACGTGATGAGATAAATCGCAAATTGAAACATGGGGCAATGCATTTACGGAACCCAGAGCGTTTGCAAACCGCGTCATAAAATTTGCTATGCCTCCTTCCCCCCTGCCCCAATAAGAAACATACTGGTTAGTCTTAGGTCCGAAATCAGGATATTTTGGGTTTGCCGGAATAAAACGGTTTTTCCCGTCGTTCCATAAATGCTTAAAACCTTCTACGAATCTTTTTTCTTCGCCGGGCATGTCTTTAAATAAATATCCTCCGTTTACCGTTTCATCTATCAACTGTTTGTATGATATCGCTTTAAATTTTCCGGAACCTCTCTCTCCAACTCTCTTTAACGGCATATATACCCTGTAAGGGTCGTAAACCGTCTGAGTTCCTGCCGCGCCTCTTGGACATACGGAATGCGCCCCGTCAACAAACGGCTTGTCCGGCGAATAATACGTTCCGGTATATATTATTGAATCTTTCACAGGAGTGGAATATTTTATATTAGGTTCCGTAGTCTGTATATCGTAAGGATTGCCGAAAATATTCAGGAGGGTTCCGTTAAAAGTCCTCGCCATTATTCCACAATCGCTGTGGCACTGCTTGCAGGTAGAATACTGCACAAGCTCGCCAGGCCATGTTTCGGGCCTGCGCGGAAAAGTATATTTGCCCTGATAGCCGAACACCCCTCCAGCCCACTGCGTCAATCCCGCTCCCGTCGCAACAGCTGTTACCCCAAACGTCGTATATTTTAAAAAGTCCCTTCTATTCATTTTATTCTTTGCCATTATAAAGCCTCCTTATTTATTTTATCCGGGGTTATTTCTTCCGGTTTTTCTTCCCAGCCCAAAAAATATCCGAAAACAAACAATATTACAATCCCCATTGCGAACATTCCTATGCCCGATATATATCCGTCAAAACCCCAAAACGGAATATGCAGAACGGCAAGCCCCTGTCCTATTTTAACCGGAAGCTGACCGCCTATAACGGTATCGTACCTCATCTCCCAGACGCCGACGGTAACTATAAAATCTAATATCGCCGTCCAGATTAAAGACCTCCTTATCTTTCTGAATACCAGAAATAAAAAAGCTGGTATAATAAGCCCAAGTCCTATCTGCGTTACATGGTAATTAAACCAGAGAGGACCTTTTGCGGCATAAGAGTAAACCGCATGCCATCCGTCGTAAACTCCTTTCGAATTATAACCCCTTACCGAATAAAGCCATTCAATGAGGTCGAAAAACAGGTCGGCAAAAATTGCAAATACTAACGCTTTATTAAGAACTTCCAGCGTATCGGATTCAACCTTATTTTTATCCGAAAAAAAGGTAAAACCGATTGTATATAATAGGCCTACGAAAGCTATGCCTGAAACAACGGCGGACGTAATAAACATCGGCGGAATATCGGGGTCCGACCAGAGCGCTCTGGCTTTTATGGCGCCAAATAAAAAGCCGACATAACCGTGAAAGAGAAGGGATAAAACAATTCCTATAATTGATATTACCCATAAGGCTTTATGGTCTCTTTTTTTAGTTTTCTCCGACAAATCGGAACTGCCAAAAGATATGAGCCTTGCCACTTTTCCTCTTATCCCGCTATCGGCTTTAGCCTTTTTAACATTATCTTCTCTGAATAAAAAATACATTTCGAATATATTTACGATAACAAAAGCCGTCCATATAATAATAAACATTGCTAAAGGCGAGTATGGAAAATGGTCCCTGAAATACAATTCCCACATAGCTCTTTGCGGCTGCAGGGCATCCGCCAAAGGCGCCATTGCCGCAAGCAGAAGCATTGCAAAACTTGCAATAAGCGCCAGCTTAGATATCGGTTTAAGTTTTTCCATGTGAAAAAGATGATAAAGCGCGCCGACTACAAAGGCGCCGGCCATTAAACCGGAAAGAAACGGATAAATCACTATCGGAAGCCCCCAGTAAACATTTTCCAGCGTTCCGTAAGAGCCGTTAATCGCAAGAGGATTCATATACTGAAACATAATATAAACTCCTTTATTTTAAAAATAATTAAATTAACCTGCATAAGGGCGTTCTTTTTCTTCTAAATAGGGAAGAACCGGTTTTTTACCGAGTTTTTCGTAAGCAGTAGTAGTAAGACCCATAGTGTAGGTGTAAACCATCTTAACTTTATCGGGATTAGTGTAATTCGCAAGGTCGCCGTCTAAGCCTATATAATAAACCTGAGGGTCAGTACCGAATCCAACATTTAATCTTGAAACCTTGTTTGTAGCGATTAATTTAGAAACCTCACTTTCCGGGTCGTTCGTATCTCCGAACTTCATCGCCCTTCCGACGCACGAAGTAACGCATACCGGTAAAAGGGGAACATATGACTTTTCATGCGAAACCGACGCCCTTCCCGCACACATATTACATTTATCAGCAGTATGCTGAATCGGGTTTGCAAATCTCATATCGTAAGGACAAGCCTGAACACAGGTAAGGCACCCTATGCACAGGTCGTAATCTATTTCAACCTGACCGGTTTCTAATTTATAAGTCGCTTTCACCGGACAGACCTCGACGCACGGCGGATTGTCGCAGTGATTACAGGTTCTGGGAAGAAAAACTCTCTTCACATTGGGAGTAAAATTCCCTTCGTCCGTCACGACTAAACCCTTTTCATCGGGAACCATCTCTCCTACTTCCATAACGTCTACGACCCTTCTGAAAACCCCAAGCGGAACGGTGTTTTCGTTTTTACAGCTTACTACGCAAGCCTGACATCCTACGCATTTGTTAATATCTATTACGAAAACGAAATGATGTATTTTAGGTCTTATTTTTTTTATCCTGTAAAACTTATCATGAAAAATCCGTGCATGGAGAGGATTCTGTATCGTATCCTGCCAGCGGTCCCATCCGTCTTTTATATACTGGGACGGATTCATCCAGTTCATCCACCTGTGGTTTTTTAAAGGTCCGGTAGGAACGCCTGTATTTTTTTCGGGCGCATCTAAATCGCCGCCACCGTTTACTTTTTTAATCTTTTTTACCGGAGCGGCTAAAACTTCTTTTGCATTAGATAAACCGAGTATTCCTAGAGCCCCTGCCGCCAATCCTCCTAGTCCGAGCATTTTAAGAAATTTTCTCCTGCCGGAAATTTCGTCATCTTTCACGACGTTACCGGTTCCATCCCTGGCCCCGGTCTTTTCGATTTTTCTTTCATTTTTCATTGCTTCTTCGTCTGCCTTTTCTTCTTTCTTCTTCATTTAATTCCCCCTATTTAAATTTTATTGCTGTTTATATAATTTATAAGGCACCCTGAATATCCCCGAAGGGCTCGGAACCGGAATTGCGGCAACCTCTTTTCCTGTAAGGACATTAAAGACGTTTACGGAATTGCCGAAATAATCCGATGCGTAAATCAACTTTCCGTTTCCCGAATAAGCCATAAACATAATTCTTCTTCCAGCTTTTATGTTTTTTATAACCTTCATATTTTTTACATCTATAAGCGTTAAATAATCATGCGCTTTACCGCTGTAATTAACGGCTAAGGTTTTGCGGTTCGGAGAAAATATTATAAAAATAGGATATCCGATAAGACTAACCGAACCTGTTTCTTTTTCTGTCTTTAAATTCACTTCGACTATCTTCTTTTCTCCGGCAGCTGGAATATAAGCCGTTCCGTCATATACGGAATAAATGCCGTAATGGGGTATCTGATGAGGAAAACTTTCTTTTTTGCCATAGTTTACGATATGGTATTTAAAGGTTTTCAGGTTTAATACCCCGAACTTTTGGCCTATGAGAAAAGCGGCGATATAATCGTTGCCGGAAACTAATGCGTCTATGGGAAAATGCCCTATACGCTTTATTTTTTTTACGACTTTAAAATTATTCGTATTAACTATCCATATCCGGTCTTTATCCATAAGCTCGAATATTAGGTAGTTTTTATAAAACTCTGCGCCGATATTTCTCGAACCCGTCTTTATCGTATGGAGTACTTTAAAGTTTTTATTTAATATTACTACGTCTTGAGGCTTATAACCTGCAACGGCTATAAAGTTTTTCGAAAGGCAGAAATCGACCGTATCGCCGGATACCTTTTTTTGCAGTATGATTTTATCGGCTTCAGGGTCTATTTTGGATAAATATCCGTTCCTGCCCAAGGCGTAACCGTAACGATTTCCGAAATATACTATGACGTGCGTTCCGTTTCCTATAGGGTTTACCCTGCCCGCCAATCCGTTATGCGATATAATGCCGAGAGAGCCGCCCGCCCTTTCCACTACGTAATACTTAGCGGCAAAAACGTTTTTGGAGGAAATAAAAACTGCTGCAAAGGCAATAAAAACTACATAAAACACGCCGGGTCTTCCTGAAAGTAATCCCCATAAACGGCATATGCCCGCGCTCTGGAGCCGCCGTTGCAGATTCTTAAATAATTGCATTTTTCACATCTCCCTTTTAGTTTTCTAGGAGTTTGTCTTAATTCCAAAAATAATTTATCGTTATTTATTATTTCAAAAAAATCCCTTTCTTTAATATTTCCTCCGCTATATTTGAAAAATGGATCCGGTTTGACAAATCCCGAATAATCTATGTTTATTATTCTATTGCCGGATTGATTTCCGCCCCAGTTTAATATTTTGTCATGCATATTTTTATAAAATTCTGGATAAAACCGTTTAAACATTGCGAGAAGAAGAATTGCGTCAGGCTCGTTGTTACCTGTAACTATGCTTATAGGTATGCCATTTCTGACATAATTGAATGCCATTCCCGAGATATATAGAGATATTCTTTTATGGATAGATTTATTTATTTCGGATATATTGTTGCCTCTTCCGGAATAAACAAGATGCGATATATATATTTTTTTTACCCCTTCTTTTTCGGCTAACTTAAATATAAATCCTAAATCCCTATAATTATACGATGTAAGAGACGTTCTTAAACCGGCGTTTATTCCGTTGTCCTTAAGCAATCTTAAGGACTTAATGGAAGCTTTATACGCTCCTTCTTTTTTTCTGAATCCGTCATGGGTTTTTTCGCTTCCGTCTATACTTATTCCGACATAATTAAACAATGATTTTATAGAGCCGACATTCTCTTCATTTATCATCGTACCGTTTGAAGAAAGACTAACCGCAAAGCCTTCATCTTTAAAAATTTTTGCTATATCGAAAAGATAAGGCGACATAAGGGGCTCGCCACCCGAAAGTATAACGGCTTTAACATTTGCCGCCTTTAAAGATTTTACTGCGGATAACACATACTCCGGCTTTATTGCCGACGCTTTTTCCTTTTTTCCCGAAGAAGAATAACAATGTTCGCAAGAAAGATTGCAGTCGTTGGTAATGTTCCATATTACCATTCTTCCCGGAAGATGCTTATCATCACGTGAATTTGACTCCAGTGATTTTCTTATATAATCAGTCATCCTAAGCATCAGTTCCCATACCTCCAAAAATTTTTATTCCTAGAATCTTTTATAAAAGCTATCAGAGATTTAATTTCATGTTTAGTTAAGTCGAATTTAGGCATAGCGTTATATTTATATCCAAGGTTTTTTGAAAATTCCGCCGGTTTCGATAATTGAGCCCTGATTCCTGCAGAGTTCAAATGTGTTGCGATATAGGAAAACGAAGGGCCTATCGATTCCAGCGTAGGATTATGGCATCCCCAGCAATATGCAAAATAAACCTCTTCTCCCAGAAGAGCGGCATCGTTCATTCTTTGATAATTTACATAGTTGTATTTACCTATGACGTCGTTAGCAGGTATTTTCTTAATTATTTTTAATGAATTAGTATTTATAACCGCAATTTCGCCATTTTTTCCGTAATCGCTAATATAGGCAAGCCTTTCGTTTCCGGAAAACTGGGTATGAATAATTAATCCGCCTTTTTTTACGGCGAGCTTTTTAATTTTAAAATTATACTTATTTATAAGAACTAAATTGTCTGAGCTGTTATCTACCCAGAGATATTTAGTATAAGGATTAGTTTTAACGAAAAAGCCGGGGCCTCCGGTATATATATTTTTTATAAATTTCCAGTTATACATACGCCATACGGACACATAAGGTTTTATAAGATTTGTAAGGGCAAAATAGAATTTTCCGTTATCGAACCAGAAAGCTGCACCCGCCGGATGCGGTATCCCGTATGAATAATGAGAATAAACGATTCTTTTTTTCTTAAGACTGAATACATAAAGTCTTCCTCCTTTAAAAGAACCTCCTACCGCATATTCATCTAAAGGATCTACGAAAAAATCCTGAAAAGGAACGGGGATTGTGTAATAATTTACGCTTAGGGCATCCGTGTTCAATATACCTATAACTGACTTATGCATAAAAGAAAATGCAGCTTTGTTATTTCTAAATAATCCGTAAATTACACTTATCCTATGCTTTAAAGGTATTACCTTCACCGGTTTAAGATTTTTTGCATTTAATACGGCTATAGACTCTGGAAGCCAGCAGGCAGCAAGTACATATTTTCCGCCTTCCGAGAGTGAAATATTCCTTAGATAACGGCAGGCTCTAACTTTATAAGCCAATTCTTTAGTATAAAAATCATACTTGCCTACGAAACCTGTATTTGATGGAAGATATAAATACCTTCCCGATGGAGAATATTTTAATCCGCCGTGAATATCACCAAAATCAAATTTATTTAATATTTTCGTCCCTGTCATTATCCAGACCTTCCCCGTTCCGCCTTCGACGACCGCCATAAGATTTTTTACGTTTGCGAGTTTAATATTCGGTTTCTTCGTATTTTCGTATTTTATGAGACTGGTTTTAATATCGTTCTTGTTCCAGAGAACTTTTTGCGAAGGCGATTTAAGATAGCTTATAAGCTCCGATAACTCTTTGTCCGTTAATTTCTTAAAAGCGGGCATAGGCACGGGAAACAAACCTTTTGTTATAATAGTCTCAAGTTTATCGTAAGGAAGTCTTCCGATAAACTGGGGGATAAGCGGAGGGGCGGACTTGCCGAGCCTTTGGACTCCGTGGCAGACGAAACAGCCGTTACCGATGTAAACTTTCCTGCCTGCTTTACTTATATTCACCGGTTCGGGTTCATTTTTTGCGGTATCCGTATTTTTGGCATAAATTGAAAAAGCCGGACAAGATACTAAGCAAATAATAAACGATAACGCAGCTATCGATAATCTGGTTATAATTTTAGGGATTATCATAATTGATATTTTTTATATTTTGTAATTAAGCTAATGCCCTTTATCCAAATATTTCAATAATTGCCCCGCCTAAACGGGGCAAAGGAGGTAAAAAATTTATATGTTTTTAGTGTAATACGCAATCCATATGTTTTAAATAGGATAAAAACTGATTTTTGTAGGGGAAAATTAGAAATAAAATGTAGGGGAAAAACCTATATTATATTTTCTATTTGATAATTTAATTTTGATTTGTTAGATAAAAAAAGAGCGGGATATCGAATTATTTAACCGCATTATCCCGCTCTTTTGATTAAATGCATTTTTATTACTTCAACGACCCTAAGTAGCCGGCTACCGCATTAAGCTTGCCTTCGGACATCATATTCTTAAATGAAGGCATCATAACTATATATTCCTTCCCGTTTATAAGAGCACTGCTTCCCGGATTAAAGTAGCTATCCGGATTTTTAATAAAATCTTTTAACCATTCAATGCTTTTTCTTGCCCCTATATTGCTTAGGTCAGGACCGGCTTTGCCACCGACGCCGTTTATAGCGTGGCAGTTTATACAGCCTTTGGATTTAAAAACCGACTTCCCAGATATGGCAAAAACTGTATTGCCTTTACATAAAATAAAGAAAAAAACAAATAAAAACGTTACCGTTAAGATAATTTTGCCCCTCTTCATTTCCATCTGCCTCCTTAAACTAAATTTAAATTAAACATTTTTAAAACCGCTTGCTTCTAGATTATTTTAGAGATTTTAAATATTGCGCAAGTTTGTTAAGATTATTTGCGCTTATTTTTTTATTTGCGGGCATGATAGATTCATATACTCTTCCATTAAAAATAACAAAAGAATTAGGGGTAAAAAAATTTAACTTAGGATTTCTTATCTGTCTTTTAATCCATGAATATGTCCTGATTTTGCCGATAGACGAAAGATTAGGGCCCATCGTTCCCCCTTTTTTGTTAATGGCATGGCATAAAATGCACTGCTCTTTTTTGAATAATTGTCTGCCTGCAAACGCATGACTGTCTAACGGATTTACCGTTATTGCCGCAATTATAAAAATTATTATCAAAAATAACCTTTTCATAATTTTTCTCCTCTTTATTAACAATAATACAATTTTCTCGTTTTATTTTAGCGACTCTAGGTATAGGGCGACTTCTTCAAGCTGAGCGGAATTTAATTGAAATTGAGGCATTATGCTCCCCTGAAAATGTTTGCCGGGATTTGTAATCTGTACTTTTAACCAGTGAATCGAGTGTCCTTTCGAACCTTCGTTAGAAAGATTAGGGCCGACCGAACCTCCCGAGCCGTTTAACGCGTGACAGCTCAGACACCCTTTCGCTTTAATAATTTTAATTGCTTTAGCAGAATTTGACGTTTGCGCCAGCGCCGGCGCATTGCCGTAAATAAAAAAAACGAACAAAAAAATCGAAAAAATTAAAGCCGTTATTTTATATCTTTTCATTTTAAATTCCTCCTTTAATTTTAAGTTATAAAAATAAATTATTTCCATAGCTTAAATCTAATATATAATGAGAAGTTTTAAAATAGGATAAATGCTGATTTTTGTAGTATAAATGTAGAAATTTATCGTAGGAAAGAAACTTACGAAGGCGGAATATATTATTTTTTTAAAATTTTAAGTTTGAAATAAACCAAATCGATAAGTTGAGATTTGCTTGAAAAACCAAGCTTTTCCATTCCTCTCGAGCGGTACGTAGCAACAGTTTTCTCGCTCAAAAAGTGCTTCTCGGCAATTTCTTTATTTGTAAAACCCTGCGCAACCCCGACCATAACCTCTTTTTCGCGTTTGCTTAAAGCTTCCCATAATGTTTCTTCCCTGCTGAGAATGTCGGCCGAGCCGTTATTTTTACTTGCCATAAAATCTTCGAGCATCGACGGATGGATATATGTTTCTCCCCTCGCAACGGTTTTTATCGCATAGACTAAATCGTAATCCATGGCTTTTTTTACTAAAAAGCCTGATGCTCCTGCTTCAAGAACTTTTTGCATATACTGCTTGTCTTCGAACATAGTCAGCATTAGTATTTTTGTGTTTGGCGAAACTTTTTTTATTTTCGGTATTAAATCAATTCCGTTTATTTTCGGCATAGATATGTCAAGCAAAACGACATCGGGAGTTTTCGTTTTTATAAGTTCGACGGCGCGCAGGGCGTCATTCGACGTTCCTGCAACGTTGATGTCTTCCTGAGTATCCAAAAATATCTTTAAAGTCGCAAGCAGTATAGAATGGTCATCGACTAATACAACCGTTATCATTTTCTATGCCTCTTCTTTATTCATTATTAATATCCGGAATATAAAATTTTACTACCGTCCCTAAATTTTTTTCGGATTCGACGGTCAGCTCTCCACCGAACAATTTAGCCCTCTCTTTCATGCCGTCTATTCCGAGATGCTCGTAATCATCCTCTCCGCAGCATCCGAAACCCTTTCCATTATCTTCTATAATGCCCCTAATTTTACCTTCGTATCTTTCTAAAATTATCGTAACGGAATCAGCACAGGCATGGCTGATAACATTCAATACCGATTCCTGAATTATTCTGTATATATTGACCTCTATATTCTTATCTAACCCGTAGTCTTCTAAAAAATTAATGTGATAAAAATCTATTTTTATGGCAGGATTATTTTTAACGACGTCTGAGACATATTGCTTTACGGCATTAATCAACCCGACCTCGTCAAGCATGCTTGGTCTTAGGTTTTTAGCCATGGCGTGAACGAGATTGAAACCTTCAGTCAGATTATCCCTTATTTGTTGAATTTTGTTTTTTACTTCAACTACATCTTTATAATCGTCAAGCATTCTGAGCTTTATTTTTAAAGAGGATAAAAACTGTCCAAATCTGTCGTGTAAACTTCTGGACAATTTCCTTCTTTCTTCTTCCTGAGCATTAATAATTTTTTTTATAAAATCTTTTCTCAAATCTTCATTTTTAGCCCTCTCCTGCTCGGCTTCTTTTAATATTAAAGCCATTTCGTTAAAAGAATTCGAAAGTTTTCCTATTTCGTCATATCCTTTAGCGGCCGTATGAACATTGTAATCCCCTGCTTTTATTTTTTCGGTGGCTTCATAAAGCTTGACTACCGGAGTTAAAAACCACCACGCTATAATCTTAAATATTAAGTAAATAAAAATGAAACTGGATATTAAAATCAAAACAATATTTTTAAAAAAAAGCGGGGATTCCTGCGAGAAGAAAGAGTCTTTCATACGGTCTATGGATATCCCGACTCTTACTGTTCCCAACCGGCCTTTAGATACCGGAAACGACGTATCTAAAATTTTCCCGTATATTTCATTATTATATTTAACGATATATAATTTATTTTGGCTGTTATTCTTTTTCAGAATATTACCCACGATATTAAGGTAAAAGCCTTTATGAAAAGCATGGGCAGTGACGGCTCCTCTACTATTTAAGTAAAATATATAAAGAATATTTTTATTGTTTTTAACTTCATTCTTTAGTAATATATTAAGTTTATTATAATTACCGCCGGTAATAAAATTTACAGAAGCTTCAGAAATATGTCTTCCTATAACCATGCTCATATACTGCGCATCATGGGAAATTTCCCCGTTATAAAAAGATAACATAAAATATGAAATTATAATTCCTAAAAAAAGACTTGTAAGCATAGTAAGCCCGATTAATTTAATTCTTATGGAAACATCAATAAATTGCTTCCAAATATTTAAAGCAAAAATTTTTATCTTATTCAATTCCTGTACCATAATATTTTAATAAGTACCTTAAATATTTAATTCATTTCTTAATCCTTATTATTAATATATAGCAAATTAAAGAAGATGCAATTAGAATTAACGGTATAAAACCGTAATAGCTATGATACAGCAAACCGGCTATGCTTCCTCCGAAAAAACTTCCCGAAAATTGAAGGGTATTATAAACGCCCATTGAAGTTCCTACTAAAGATTTATCCGACGAGGAAGCTACTAAAGAAGGCATTATAGGCTCCGTAATAGAAAAACCGGTAAAAAAAAGTATTCCTCCTAAAACTATAACGGGCAGGGCATAATCTCCTGCATGGGAAAACATAAAGATGCTTGAAATACCCATTAATACAAAACTCAGTTTTAAAAGATGCGCTTCATACCCCATATCGGCTTTTTTTGAAGCCTTCATCATAGCAAAAAGCGAAAAAACCACCATAGGTATTAAAACCTTGTAATAGTATCCGGTTCCCAGTTCGCTTTTAACTATCAGCGGCATGCCGAAAAAGAAAACCGTCATAAAAAAAGACAGCAGGAAACCCTGAATGGAAAGATTTGCCAGAGTTTTATTTTTTAGAACCGCAACGGCGTCTTTAAAGGAAACTTCTATTTCTTTCAGCATTTCTTTGCTCTTAGGCTCTTCCACCCAGACAAGGATTAAGACGGCCGAAATTATCCCGAGAATGCCCGAAACGTAAAATAAAAACGGGTAGCCGAAATAATAAGACAGAAAAGGTCCGGCAACGATACCGACAACGAAACTTAGTCCTATAGGAATACCGAGAAATGCCATAGCTTTTGTCCTGTCGCTCTCCGAAACGGTATCGGAAACCAATGCGAACGCCACGGAGCTTTCGGCGGCGACCCCCTGAAGAAACCTTAAAGAAATAAGTTCGTAAATATTGGAAGAAAAACCTATTATAAAAGTTAACGTCCCGAATAACAGCATGCCGAAAAACAGAACGTTTTTTCTCCCTATTTTATCGGAAAGATAGCCGAAAGGAATCTGAAAAACCGCTCTCGACAGCCCGTAAATGCCGAATGCAATTCCGATTAAAATAAAATTCGACGAAAACTTTTCGGCAAAAAGGACAAAAACTGGCAGAACAAGAAACACGGCAAGCATCCTTAGTCCCACTACGGAACTCATCGCCGCAATAGTCTTTTTCTGCTTTTTGTTAAAAGCCAAAACATAGCCTCCCTAATCCAAAAAATTACGAAATTATTATTATTTCCCCGACCTGATTTGACGCGACTGATAGCTTCTTATGGCTCTCAAAAAATCTATTTCCCTGAACTCCGGCCAGTATGCATCGCAAAAATAAAACTCGGAGTAAGCGCTCTGCCACAAAAGAAATCCTGACAGCCTTATTTCGCCGCTCGTCCTGATAATCAGGTCCGGATCCGGAGAGCTTTTCGCGTAAAGATATTTGGATATGTTTTCTACGGTAATAATATTAGACAGATAATCGTAACCGTCCGTAAAGCCTGAAGGACACTGAGGCTGATTATCCCCGCCGTTTTCATAGGCAGGATTTAATTTGCTTTTTATGTAAATATTATCGGAAATAAAATTTATTATTGCATCGCATATTTCCTGTCTGCCGCCGTATCCTAAAGCGATATAAAGCCTTAAATTAGAATAATCTTTCGTTTTATCTTCAAGCCTGTCTATAACGTTTAATAAACTTTCGGGCAGAAGTTCTCTTTTGCCTATAACGGAAACCCTTATTTTGTTTTCATTAATAAATTTCGAATTTATATAAAATTCAAGCTGAGATTTTATAATTTCAAATAAACCTTCTACTTCCGACTTGTTTCTTTTAAAATTGTCGGTGGAGAATGCCCAGACCGTAACTACCCTGACGTTCAATTCTATGCACCAGGATAAAACTTTATATAACTTATCCGCTCCTTTTTTGTGCCCCTTAAATGTATCTTCAAACCCGCATTTCTTTGCGTATCTTCTGTTTCCGTCGAGTATTATGCCTATATGGCCGGGAATTTTATTTCTTAATACTTCCTTTTTAAGCCTGTTCCTGTAATAATAATATATTGCTTTTTTTAAGAATGTCATTATTTACTGTGTTATAATCAAACTTATAATAATTTTTAGTGTTATTTTAAATTTAAAGATTTTTTTATTTTTTAATATATCATATTTCGCCAATTTTTTGAATCTGCGCCGTTGAAAACTAAATAATTATCTATGCCTTATATTCAACTAAACGACATCGAAATCTTTTATATACTCCACAGGTCTTCGTTGCCCGATAAAGCCGAAACGGTTATCCTGATTCACGGCGCAGGAGGAAACCATCTTTCGATGCTTTGGATTTTTAATTATATAAAGAAAAAATACGGCGGAATTTTCAACATACTGGTTTTCGATCTCCCTTTTCATTACAGGTCTGCCGCATCCGCCGGAGAAAGCATATTAGATTACGGTTTCTCCGTGAAAGATGCGGACGGCATAACTTATTACGCTGAAACTATCAAAGCTCTTTCGTCTAAACTTTTCGGAGAAGGCAAAAATTATATTTTAATAGGACATTCTATGGGGGCGCAGGTCTGCATTAAATATGCGTCCCTATTTGTTTATAATGTCGAAAAGGCCATGCTTATCGCAGGATGCCATAATACGGGCATAAGCGATAGTTTTATAAAAAGTCTGGAAAAGTCTTTTGACGGAACGATTATGCTTTTTTTAAGAGACGCGCTTGCGTCAAAAGAAAAAAATATTTTAAACGGCGCTTTAACGGATATAAAAAGAACCTGCCGGCAGGCCGTAATAAACGATTTTAAGTATTCTAAATACTACAGCGGGCATTGCGAAGACGATTTAAATATTATTAACCGCGGAAAAATTACTTTCAATCTTATATACTCTAAAAAAGATTTAATTATAAAAGATAAATGCGTTATAGAATTGCATAAAATATTAACCGGCTCCGTTATCAGCGATATTCCCGCCCGGAATCATATCGATTTTTTATACGAAAATTATCCCATGGAGAAAGAGATAGATAAATTTTTATTGACATAAGCAATGCTAAAATTATAAACTTTAAAATTGAACTAAAAAATCCAACCATTTTAAAAATTTTGGGAAACATTATAAAAATGCGAACATTATGCGAAGAGGTCGGCGAATCCGATACCGGTAAAGAGTTTACGTTCAAAGGCTGGGTAATGCACTACCGCGACCACGGAGGATTGATATTCATCGATTTAAGGGATTATTCGGGAATACTCCAGATAGTTTTCGACGAAAACATCGATAAAGAATCTTTCATAGTCGCTAAAAAATTAAAAAACGAATATGTAGTTTCCGTTACGGGTACCGTAAGAAAAAGACCGGAAGGAACGGCAAACCCTGCTTTAAAAACCGGCGGCATAGAACTTCTTGCAAAGTCCTTACAGATTCTTAACGCCTGCGAAACCCTGCCGTTCCAGATTGACGAAGAAAGCGAGGTTAACGAGTTTACCAGGCTGAAATACAGGTATTTAGATTTAAGAAGCAAAAGATTAAAGGATAATCTTATATTCAGGTCTAAATTTACCCATCTTATTAGGGAATTTTTAAACGCTAAAGGTTTTTTCGATATAGAAACTCCTTTTTTAACAAAAAGCACGCCCGAAGGCTCTAGGGACTTTTTGGTTCCTTCCAGATTAAACCACGGACATTTCTTTGCTCTTCCGCAATCTCCACAACTATTCAAACAAATTCTTATGGTCAGCGGATTTGAAAGATACTATCAGATAGTGAGATGTTTCAGGGATGAAGATTTAAGGGCGGACAGGCAGCCCGAATTTACCCAGCTCGATATGGAAATGTCTTTTGTAGAAACCGAAGACGTTATTTCGGTTACGGAAGAATTGTTTGCTTCTTTATTTAATAAACTCTTAGGCATAGAATTAGAAAGACCTTTTAAGGTATTGGACTACGACGAAGCAATGGATAAATATGGCAGCGATAAACCCGATACTAGATTCGGACTGGTTATTAATAATTTAACCGATATTTTTGCGGGCTCACAGTTAAACGTATTTAAAGACAATATACAAAAAGGCGGCGCAGTTAAAGCCGTCTGTCTGCCCGACGGTTCTAATCTCCTTTCCAGAAAAGATATCGACGAACTTTTAAATACGGTGAAAGATTTCGGAGCAAAAGGCCTTGCATGGACTAAAGTAGGAGAGAGCGGCATCCTTGAAGGAGGAATTTCAAAATTTATATCCGACGACGAAAGAAATAAAACTGTTTCAAGGCTTGCGGCTAAAAACGGCGATATCATTTTTTACCAGTCCGACTCAAAAAAAATCGCGGAAAACGTTCTCGGAAGATTGAGGCTTCACCTCGCTAAAAAATATAATCTTATACCGGAAGGCAGATTCGATATTTTATGGGTCGTTAATTTTCCTTTATTTGAATACTCCGAAGAAGAAAAAAAAATCGTTGCCGTTCATCACCCGTTTACTTCTCCAGCCAAAAAAGATTTGGACAGGCTCGAAAAGGACCCCCTTTCCGTTAAATCCGACAGCTACGACCTCGTGCTTAACGGAGAAGAAATAGGCGGCGGCAGTATCAGAATACACGACTCTAAACTGCAGGGTAAAATTTTTGAAATTCTTTCTATATCGCCGGAAGACGCAAAACTTAAATTCGGATTTCTTTTGGATGCCCTGAGTTTCGGAGCGCCTCCGCACGGCGGCATAGCCTTCGGCGTTGATAGAATATTAATGCTGTTAAGAAATGAAAACTCTATCAGGGACGTAATAGCTTTTCCTAAAACTCAAAAAGCATACTGTCCGCTAACGGATGCCCCTTCTTCCATAAAAGACGTTCAGCTTAAAGAACTTGGAATAAAGTTGCGGGAAACGCCCGGTAAAAATATTAAATCCGAATAAAACGGGGGGTATTAAATTGGAAAAAAAATCTGGATTTCCTCATCCATACTTCGAATCTCATCCCAACTGGAAGTGGTTCATACTCACGACGGTTCTTGTCGGCGCGACTATGTCCGCTTTGGACGTCAGCATAGTTAACGTCGCAATGCCGACGATGCAGCATGGCTTTGCCGTTCCGATGTCCACCATAGAATGGGTTGCAATGGCCTATATGTTGACTCTAACTGTTTTTCTGCCTCTTTTCGGCAGGCTTGCCGATATGTTCGGAAGGACAAAGATGTATAATATCGGCTTTGTCGTGTTTACCGTCGGTTCCGCTTTGTGCGGATTAGCTCCTAACGCGGATTTCCTGATATTTTCCCGCGTGCTTCAAGCAGTCGGCGCAGGCTTGCTTCAGGCAAATTCAGTTGCCATAATCACGCAGGCTTTTCCTTCGAACGAATTAGGAAAAGCTATAGGGCTTCAGGGTTCGATACAGGCCATAGCAATGTCCGTAGGTCCGTTCGTAGGAGGCGTCCTTATCGCCGCCGTAAACTGGCGTTTAATATTTTACGTCAATGTTCCCATAGGCATTATAGGCACATTTATGGCGCTGTTTATACTTCCGTCGAGCAAAGCCAAATTCGGCAAAGAAAAGGAAAAAATAGATTATTTGGGCATATCTTTTTTTGCCGCCGGACTGGCTTCTTTAGTCTTAGCCGTTAATCAGGGCGAAAAACTTGGGTGGAATTCCCCCGTAATACTTATTTATTTCCTTATTGCCGCAGTGTTGCTTCCGCTTTTCGTATATACCGAGCTTAAAGTTAAACATCCTATGATAGACCTTAAAATGTTTAAGAAATGGGGGTTTTCCGCAGGCAACACTACCGGTCTTTTATCTTATTACGTTCTGTTTGCCGTTTTATTTCTTATGCCTTTTTACTTAGAAGAAGTACTGCATTATAATGCGGCGGTAACGGGTTCTATTTTAACCCCCATACCGCTTTCTATGGCCATAATCGCCCCTTTTGCGGGAGCAATCTCCGACAAATTTGGCTCCCGTATTATGACCACCGTAGGAATGTTTATTTGTGCGATTTCGACACTGCTTTTAACGTTTTTAACTTCATCCGTAAACCTGTATCTTTTAATTTTCGAATTCATTATACTCGGGGTCGGAATGGGCATTTTTACGCCCCCGAACAACAGTGCGATAATGCTTTCGGCGCCTCCTGAAAGGCTTGGCGTTGCGGGCGGAATACTAAATATGATGAGGGCGCTCGGCCTTATTTTCGGCGTTGCAATATCCGGACTCATCTTTACGTATCTCAAACACGGATACGAGCTGTCGCATACCGGTACCACGGTGCATTCCCGCATGCCCGAATCGGTTTACGTTTCCGCATTTATGCACGGATTTGCGGTAGTTATGATTTCTCTTGTAGCTATAAATATTTTCGCAACTATTATTTCCGTCGCTAAAAAGGATGTAAAACTTAAAAAAATAGAAGGCGCGGAACCTATCGATTTAATGTAATTAATTCAGAAAAATTATGGGAATTTTTAAGAGAAACAGAAATATTTTAACTGAAGGCAACGGCTACAAAATTACCCCAGGCATCGAATTTATTTTAAAAAGAGCGTTAAATAACGGGATTAATAATATATTTATCGACGGTAAATTAACGGAGAATCTCCCCGAAATCGACATAACGTCTTCTTTCAGAATTCAGCCGGATACTGATTTTTTATGGACGGAAATTTATTCTCTTGCCATAACTAACAGAAGGGCTATGGCATTCGCTTTCGACCAGTCTTTTTTGAATTTCTTAAATTTAGAAAAATATTTTATCGGCAATAAAAACTTAAACGGAGGCGTTGTCTTATTTCTTTTTAAGAAACAAGGCATCAAAAAGTTTTCCTTTTCTTTCGAGAGTATTTTTCCCGTCTATAATTATTACAAGATATCGGAATTTGTAGATTATCTGCCTTATTACTTCGAACTTTCCGAGAAATTAAAATTGCCGGTTCTTATTTATCTTAACGACTCGGTTATGAACGAATACGGCATCGACGAAAAAAAAGAATACACCGAACGAACTGCGGCAAAACCCCATTTGTCTTTGTCTTTTGAAGGCGACGGCGGACAAACGACTACTTACGACCTGAAAAAAAATATTCAATTTTTCAAGAATACTGGCGGGCATATTAAACTATTCAAAGGAAAAACAGGAGATAATCTTGTTTTGACCGATGCCGCATACTTTCACAGAATTATAGAAAATAAAAATTTTTCGGAAAATTCGGACATTGTCTTATTTAACCTTCTTAACCCGGTAGATTCATCCGAGTTCCTTGAATTAATTAAGTCCAATTGCGGCAGTTATTACAAAAATATATACATATTCGACGATAAAACTTTACTGCGGCAACAGCTCGCCGACGTATTAGAAAACAATAAGCCGTCATTAAACTTCGAAAATTTAAAAATTATTGGATCCGGCAATAATGGCGGTATAGAATTAGGATTTTGTACGGATGATTTTAAAATAACGGAAATAAAATCTCCAAAATCTTTTTGCCCCGGCTGTACTTTATTTACATTTTTACAAGCCCTCGAAAAAAAAATCGGGGTTTCCGAGGATTATGTATTAATTGGCGAAGAAGGCTGCTTCTCCCTTTTAAACTCAAGCCCGTTAAAATTTTCGTTTCAAAATATAATTATTACGGAAAATCCTCTTTTTTTATCGTTCAATCTATGCTCTAAAGACCTGAACAAAACTTTTTATATTTTTATTTCAGCCCTCAAATTTTCCGAACAGATAGATAAATTTGTTAAAATAAACGGCGGATTCAATTTTAAAGGCAAAATTACGTTCGTCGTTTATAAATCGATTTTCGATTCCGATTATAATATAGAAAACTTAATTTCGCATCCGCTATTAAAATCTTTAAAAAAAATAGCGGTAAAGAAAAGGACCCGCTTGAAAGATTTAAGCGTAATACAAGACTTGCCTTTAATATTTATCGACAACGACTGCGATAATTTTGCCAAATCAGGACGAAATTTAAATTACTCCTCATTTTTATACATTAATAATTCTGTCTGCGATAAATTCGAGTGCAGGTTATGCTATCAAAAGACAAGATGTCCGGCAATTAAAATCGCAGGAAATAAAGATATATTTATAGATGCGGAAGTATGCAATTTTTGCAAACTATGCATAGACATATGCCCTCATGGCGCAATAAAATCAAAAAAAAGAAAAAAAATTAAATTAAAAAAATCTTTGGAAAGTAAAATTAATCTTTAAAATAACATGGAAAATATAAATTACAATCTTATATTAAACGGCGCCGATTTTAAAGAGATTAAATACTTAAGCAAATTTATCTACTTTTCTTTAAAAAGCGAAAATTTTAATGTTTCGCTTTTAATTAAACCGGCATCCAATATATCGAATTACGCTCTCACATACGCGGTTATAAAAGTGGGAAGGTTTGAGTCTATAAGCTGTCTTCAAAGCATAGATGCGGTCATCAGTTTAGATTACCAATCGACGTTGAACTACCTTCCTTTCATAAACGATAATACTCTGATTTTATCCGATTATTCCGCATTTAACGTTTGCGATTACTGGCTAACGGACAACGATGCAGTTTCTAACAAGCTAAACGAAAAGACGGGAAATATATATAAAATACCCGTTAAGAATATAATAGACATGGATGCTATGGGAAAAAATAAGGTAAGCGCATATAATTCGCTTATAGGGGCTTTTATCGCAAAAAGCAATCTGCTGGACCTCGATTCCGTATTCAGGCAGACGGCTTTGTTTTCTAAAAATGATGCGGAAAAGAAAAATACCATTCAGGCTATTTTAAAAGGATACGACTACGTATTGGAAGGGAACTAGTCTTTATCGCAGCCGCCGCATAAACCGTAAAATTCAACCCCGTAATTTCTTATGCGATAATTCTCGTTCAGCTTGTTCTTTATTTTAGTTTCAAAAAATCTTTTAAAATCAAACTCGTCTATTTCGACGTCGATTATTTTTCCGCATTTTTCGCATATAGCGTGCCCATGCAAAGAAATATCCCCGTCGTAATGGACCGAATCCTGCATAGTTTTAATTTCTTTAACTTCATGCAGAGACGCAAGCATAGAAAGATTTTTATAAACGGTATTCAAAGAAACCATCGGATATAATTCCTTAACTTTATTATATACGTCCGTTGCTGACGGATGGCTTTTCGATTCGGATATAATCTTAATAATCTCAAGCCTTTGCGGAGTAAGGCTGTAGCCCATTTTTTTTATTTTTAACAATATTGCATTTAATCTAGGATTCGAATTCATAAAAATAATTAACTCTCCTTTTATATAATATTTATTATTATATAATAATAATAAAATGTCAAATATTTTCGGGCTTGAAATCTTTTATGCTGTCGAAGAAAGCCTCAAGCCTCGTTACGTAGCCGGCATCGGCATTATGTTCGTCTATTTCTATTTCAAGGTATGGCTTATATTTCATATAGTCTGCAAAAAAAGTCTTAATGAACGAATCGGGGCCGCAGGCATAATTAGTAACATAAACGGCGTTAAGTTTAGGATTATCCATTATTATCTTTGCCGCGGATAAAATTTTGTGTCCGGAATGCCAGAACATATTATCGTGCTCCCCGTAAATAGAAACTTCGCCTATATCGAGAAAATCCATAGGAATAACGGTTACGCCCAAAGAAGATATTTTATTGGAAATAGCTAAGTTGATCCCGTCGTCTTGGGTGTTATAAGGCCTGCCGATTAATACCGTAATATCGCCGTATTTTTCTATAACCTCTTTTCCTTTTATTTTTAACGTTTCAAAAAAATATTTTTGTTTTTGAACGGCACAGCGGAAAGCGTTCACAATTTTCTTTTTCGATATGCCTAAACCTTTTAAATTTCCGGCTATATTGTTTATCGTCTGGTTATAATCGGAACCGTCTTCAAACATTCTGATTTCAGGGGCAATAACCTTTATTTTATTAAATTCTAAAAGCGATTTTACTATGCTTGGAACGCCCTGTATATAAGGACACTGATATGTATTTTCCTGAAATTCGTGATTTTTTTCTCTATTTACGAGCGCCGGCAGAAAAATTGCGTCAACCTTCTTATCTATTAGATTTTTTACATGTCCGGCTACTACTTTTACCGGAAAACAGGTATCGGTTACGGAAAGCATATTGGACTCATTTATAATCTGCCTGTTAGTTTCGTCGGATAAAATAACGTTAAATCCGAGTTTCGTAAAAAATTCATTATAAAAAGGAAAAAGGTCGTATGTTTCTAAGCACAAAGGAATTCCTACGCGGAGTTTAGAATAATCGGATTCGTTTTCCGCGAAATACCCGGCTAATAAAAGTTCTTTTCTGAATTTTAAAAAGTTTTCCCCTTTTTTTATTTTAGTTTTATCTATTTCGAATATATCGCATCTTGCTCCGTAATAATGGGGAGATTCCTGCTCTACGGTAACTTTATTAACATCGCATAAATTAGAGCATTTCCGGCATTCGAAAGATTCCCGGAAGTACTTTCTGTTCCTGAGGTCGAAACCGGCAAATTTCGATGGACCTTTACTCTGAAAAGCAATAAGGGCGCTTCCTATAGCCCCGGTTACCTCATTGTGTTCCGGAATAACTATTTTCTTATCGAGGAGAGTTTCGAAAGCGCTTACTACCGCTTTATTTAATGCAACGCCACCCTGAAAAAGTATGCGGTCGCCCACCGGTTTTCCTAAAACTACTTTATTCAAATAATTCTCTACTATAGAATATGCGAGTCCTGCGATAAGCTGGTCTTTATCGGCGCCTTTCTGCTGATGAGATACGAGGTCGGATTCCATAAATACCGTGCATCTGTCGCCAAGGTTGCACGAACTTGAAGCGTTAAAGGCTTTATCGGCAAACTCTTTAATAATATCTATGTTAAGTTTCTGCGCTTGTTCTTCCAGAAACGAACCCGTACCCGCGGCACAGGCTTTATTCATTTCAAAATCTATTACAACGCCGTTCTTAATTCTTATATATTTTGAATCCTGTCCGCCGATTTCGAAAACGGTGTCCACGTCTTTATCGATAAAGATAGACGCCGCCGCCTGAGCCGTTATTTCGTTTTTAACTACATCTGCCCCGATATAGTCTGCAATCAAATACCTTCCGGAACCGGTAGTACAGACTCCTCTAACGGAAACATCCACGTTAAAATTTTTTAATTCCAAATATATTTCGTAAAGAGTATCCCTGACGACCTCTATAGGTTTGCCGTTAGTCTTCTTATATTTTTTTACCAGAAGCTGTTTATTTTCGTCTAATAAAACTACGTTTGTGGAAACGGAACCCGTATCTACTCCTATATAAACGGGAACAGTTAAGCCGGAACGGCATTTAAGGGCGCTTAAATTATCTAAATCCGCATAGTTCTCTTTTTTATCTTCCGGATAATAATGCTTAAGCTTGTCTCTGTATCTGCCGGTTAATTTATTTTTCTCGATAAATTCTTTAAGGCGTTCCAGCCCTTTAAATTTAAAATTTTTTTCATTCTGCGAGATTATGGCGATTCCTATCGCAGACATAACCGTATGATGTTCGGGTATAATAAGTTCGCCGTCTTTAAGATTCAGAATATCCTTGAATGCCCTGGCCATGCCCTGATTAAATGCCACCCCGCCTTGAAAAATAACAGGCTTTTCAAATTTTTTGCCCTTCGCAATCGTTCCTATGAACGTTCTTGCGACGGCATAGCACAAACCCGCAACGATATCGGGTATAGGCGTCGAAACCTGCTGAAGATGAATCATATCCGACTTGGCAAATACGGTGCATCTTCCTGCTATTTTTGCCGGATTTTTCGATTCTAAGGCTAATCTTCCGAATTCATTTTCTATATTTATATTAAGTCTTTCCGCCTGCTGGTCTAGAAAAGAACCCGTCCCGGCGGCGCATAAGTCGTTTAATCCGAAGTCCTCTAAGAAAATCTGCCCGGTTTCTTTATTTTTCTTAAGCATAAGAAATTTCGAATCCTGCCCGCCCATTTCTATGACCGTTCTGACATCCGGATAAAAATATTTTACGGCTTCCGTCTGCGCGACAAGTTCGTTTATATTGGGAATGCCTAAAACCTCCCCTACCGTCCGCGAACCCGAACCTGTAGCTCCTATTCCGGCAAAAGAATTTTCCGGAAATTCGTCAAAAATATTTTTTAAAACATTATAAGCCGTTTTAATAGATTCGCCGTTTGACCTTATATAATCTTTTCTTAGAACTTTCAGGCTTTTGTCTAAAATTGCAAATTTAACGGTCGTTGAACCTATATCTATGCCTAAATAGAGTTCTTTATTGTATCCTTTCATCGCGCACAAACCTCGTAAACTTCATAATATTATTTATTCTTTTTATAATCTTTTCCATCTGCCGCCTTCTTCGAACATTTCCTTTTTCCAAACCGGCACCGTTTCCTTTATATTGTCTATTAAAAATTTCGACGCCAGATAGGAATCTTCCCTGTGGGGACTTGAAACCCCTATGGAAATAGAAATTTCACCCGCATCCATCTTTCCGGTTCTGTGTATTACGCAGACTTTCAGAATATCATACTTATCGAATGCGGCTTCAATTAATTTCTTAATTTCTTTAACCGCCATTTCTTCGTACGCTTCGTAATATAAATACTCTACCGGTTTGCCGTCGTCGTTATCCCTAACCGTTCCGTTAAACAAAAGAACAGACCCTGCCGAAGCATCTGAAACGAAATCGAGAACTTTAGCGGCATCTATTGCGTCGTCGGTTATTTCTATATGCATATTCTTTTCCGCCCCGGAATAAAGGCCGCCGCTTACAGGCATAATAATAGTTATTTCGTCCCCTTCGGCCAATTTCTTTTCGGCATCCGCATATTCCATATTAACGGCAAACTTAGAAATTTTAATAATTTTTTTCACCGCCGGGTAAGCTCCTTCTACGGACGCAATAGCGTATCCCACGGATGAACCTTCGGGAATTTGCAAATCTAACCGATTTTTTCCGATTATTTCTTTTAAGGCGGCAAAAAGCCGGACTTTTATATTTATCATATTATAGGGAGATGTTTTGATATCTCATAATAAATATGGCCAATTTCATCAAAAATTATCTTATCCATAGCTAATTTTACGGCATTCAGGGAACCGGGGACGGAAAAAATTATCTTCCCGTTATATATTCCTGCGGAAGCACGCGACATAATCGCAGAGGGTCCTATTTCATTATAGCTTAAACTTCTGAACAGCTCTCCGAAACCGTATATCTCTTTATCGTATAAATCTTTTAACGTTTCGTAAGTTATATCTTTAAATGAAATTCCTGTCCCGCCGTTTACAATCAAAGCGTCGGTTTTCAGTTTAGAATCCGGAGAACAAATTTTTACGATAAGATTTTCGAGCAGTTCTCCATCGTCTTTTATAATACTGTAACCCGACACTTTATGGGAAGCCGATAAAAGCCTTTCTTTTATATAGCTTCCGCTTTCATCTTCGCTTTCTTTTCTCGTATCGCTTAACGTTATGACATAAACGGCTAAAAGCTTGCCGGCTTTTATATCTTTTTTGTGCTCTAAATGCCCCATTATAATTGAATTTTAAACTATTGCGACAAAAAAGTCAACGTTCCGGCTATCGGTTGAAGCGGTCAATATTATGTATGCTCTTTACGTTAATGCCCATTCAGAAATTATTTAAAAAATTCCATTATCAGGCCAATACGTCAATTTAAAACAAAATGCCGAAAATGCTGGAAATCCCAACATTTTCGGCATCGTTAATAAGTTATTTTATTTAGCTGTTATGCTGTCGCGGTTAATTTATTAATACATTCCGCCCATTCCGCCTCCGGGCATTCCTCCGGGCATTCCTCCGGCAGGTTTCTCTTCAGGCTTGTCAGCTATCATAGCCTCGGTGGTCAGCATCAGCGACGAAACGCTTGCGGCATTCTGAAGCGCGGTCCTTTCGACTTTCGTCGGGTCTATAATACCGGCTTTAATAAGGTCTTCGTATTTATCGGCCGCCGCATTATATCCGTAAGATGCTCCGTCGTTGCTCAGAACCTTGTCTATAACTATAGAGCCTTCAACTCCTGCATTTTCTGCAATCATCCTTAAGGGCTCCTGAACGGCTCTTTTAATTATTTTAATACCGGATTCTTCGTCGTGATTAGCTCCTTTGAGTTTATCTATGGCTTTAGCCGCCCTTAACAGCGCAACGCCGCCTCCTGGAACTATTCCTTCTTCTACCGCCGCTCTCGTGGCGTGAAGCGCATCTTCGACTCTGGCTTTCTTTTCTTTCATTTCGGTTTCGGTAGCCGCGCCTACGTTAATCACGGCAACTCCGCCGATTAATTTTGCAAGTCTTTCCTGAAGTTTTTCTTTATCGTAATCCGAAGTAGATTCCTCAATCTGCGCTCTGATTTGTTTGACTCTTTTTTCTATATCGGCTTTAGAACCTGATCCGTCCACTACCGTCGTATTGTCTTTATCGACCGTAATCCTCTTTGCCTGGCCGAGATCCTTAAGCGTAATCGATTCGAGTTTAACGCCTATATCTTCGGAAATTACCTGACCGCCGGTCAATACCGCTATGTCTTCGAGCATAGCTTTTCTTCTGTCGCCGAAGCCCGGGGCTTTAACGGCACAGCAGTTTAAAGTGCCTCTTAATTTATTAACGACGAGTGTCGCAAGGGCTTCCCCTTCGACTTCTTCGGCTATTATAATAAACGGGCGTCCCGACTTTGCAATCTGTTCAAGAATCGGCAATAAATCTTTCATTGCAGATATCTTTTTTTCGTTGATTAAAACGTAGGGATTATCTAGAACGCATTCCATTCTTTCCGAGTCGGTTACGAAATAGGGAGATAAATAACCCCTGTCAAACTGCATACCTTCGACTACTTCAAGCGTCGTTTCCATGCTTTTTGCTTCTTCGACCGTAATAACGCCTTCTTTGCCTACTTTATCCATGGCTTCCGCAATAATAGAGCCTATAGTTTCGTCGTTGTTTGCCGATATTGTGCCGACCTGAGCTATTTCTTTCTGGTCCTGAATAGGCTTAGATATCTTTTTAAGCTCTTTAACTATTTCTTCTACGGCTTTGTCTATTCCTCTTTTTACGTATATAGGACTTGCTCCTGCGGTAACGTATTTAACGCCCTCTTTGTAAATAGCCTGCGCCAAAACGGTTGCGGTCGTAGTTCCGTCTCCGGCGGTATCCGATGTTTTCGAGGCGACTTCTTTTACCATCTGGGCGCCCATATTTTGAAACTTATCGGATAATTCGATCTCTTTCGCAACGGTAACGCCGTCTTTGGTAATTGTCGGCGAACCGAACGATTTTTCTATAACAACGTTTCTTCCTTTAGGGCCAAGCGTAACTTTAACGGCATCTGCAAGTGCATTGACGCCGCTAAGAATTTCGGCTCTGGCTTCCGATGAAAATTTTAATTCTTTTGCCATAATTATTTTACTCCTTTGAATTTAAATTATTTAAATTTGTATAAAATTCTTATTTTTCGACTATAGCCAAAATGTCGTCTTCTTTCATGATGAGGTATTCTTTGTCGTCGATTTTAACGTCGTTGCCGGAATATTTCGCAAATAAAACAATGTCGCCCACCTTAACGTCCATGGGGATTTTTTTTCCGTCTTCAGTAATCCTGCCGTTTCCCGAGGCTACGATTTTACCCTGCATAGGCTTTTCTTTAGCAGAGTCGGGAATAAATAATCCTCCTTTCGTTTTTTCTTCTTCCTGAAGCCTTTCTACTAAGATTCTGTCATGTAAAGGTTTAACTTTCATAAACTTCTTCTCCTTATTAAATTATTAATTTATTTTTAATTTCCTGTAAAAGCCTTACGCCGAATAATTAGCACTAATATTGTTTGAGTGCTAACTCTTTTAATATACACTTATGTTTTTAAAAAAACAATACTATAAATCTTTTAACGATTATTGGAATTATATAGCATTTTTTAAAATAAGTCAATTTAAATTAGATTTTCTTTATTTTTTAAAATTTATTATCTATTTAATCTATTTTTCTCCATTTTATATTTTTTTTATTATTAATATCAAACATGATATAATTAATTCGTAAGATGAAAAATTATATTCTGAACGTAAAAGATTTAACGAAAAATTTCGGCCGGCTTAAAGCCTTAAACAATCTCACCTTTAGTATAAAATACGGAGATTTTTTCGGACTCATAGGGCCTAACGGGGCCGGAAAATCCACCCTTTTAAAAATACTATACGGCATAGTAATCCCCGATTCGGGCTTTGTCGGCATAGAAGGCCTTAATCTTAAATACGATTATAAAAAGATTAAATATAACCTCGGCATTGTTCCTCAGGACGATAATTTAGACGAAGACTTGAGCGTTTATGAGAACCTTTTAATATATTCTATGTACTTCGGAATGCCCAGAAAAGAATCTATGAAAAAATCGGCCGAACTCTTATTTTTTTTCGATTTAGAAGATAAAAAATATTCTAAAGTTGCCGATTTATCCGGCGGGTTAAGAAGGAGGCTCATGATTGCAAGGGCGTTAATAAATAATCCGTCATTAATCATACTGGACGAGCCTACGAGCGGATTAGATCCTGAATACAGGCAGAATATCTGGGGCAGATTAAAAACTTTGAACGAAAAAGGCGTTACTATTCTTATGTCCACCCATTATATGGAAGAAGCCGAAAGGCTTTTTAAAAATATGATAATATTAAATCACGGAAATATCGTAATGAGCGGAGCGGTTAACGATATTACCCTAAATAAAAAATCTTTAGAAGAAATCTTTCTCGATATCGCTAAAAATTAAGTGAAAATAATAAAAAAAATAACCGGTATAAATTCCAATTTAAGCTCAAGGTCTTTTACGGTTTTTTATAGAAACTATATGGTCTGGCTTAAATATTACAAGCCGGGCGTAATAGGAGACATCCTTGAACCCCTTTTATATCTTGCCGCACTCGGTTTCGGCGTAGGCAAGTTTATACACGGCATAAACGGAATATCTTACGTTAAATATATCGTTCCGGGGATAATAGCGTCGTCGTCGATGTATGCCGCGGCATTCGAATCTACGTTCGGCGCATATACGAGAATGGTTACAAACGGCATATACGAAGCTATTCTTCTTACGCCGGTTGGAATAGAAGACATAGTCGCCGGAGAAATCCTCTGGGGAACGGCAAAGGCGTTTATGAGCGGAGCGGCTGTTTTGATAATAGGCGCCGCTTTCGGATGGATTATATCCCCTTTCGTTTTTTTTATTCCGGTCGTTATAATCCTAAACGGAATTCTTTTCTCTTCTCTGTCCCTGCTGATAACGTCGTTTTCGCCGTCTTACGATTTTTTTTCCTATTATTTTACTATTGCGATATCTACGATGTTTCTTTTTTCGGGAGTATTTTATCCGGTTTCATCCCTTCCATATTTAGTAAAATATTTCGTTTATATTATGCCTTTATACTATACGGTAAGCATTATGAGAATGCTGGACGAAGGCAGAATAAATCCTTTGACGTTATCGGCCTATTTATCGGCTATAATATTATTCGCCCTTATATTTTTTTACGCTTCCGTTTTCTTTATAAGAAAAAGGGTAATAAAATAATTTATTCTTAAAGGCGCGGGAGGGTTATGCCGACCTGGGACTGGTATTTGCCCTTTTTGTCTTTATATGACGTCCTCGGCTCTTCTCCTTCAAAAAAAAGAACCTGGGCGATACCTTCGTTGGCGTAAATTTTAGCCGGAAGGGGCGTAGTATTTGAAATTTCCAGCGTTACGTATCCTTCCCATTCAGGCTCGAACGGGGTAACGTTAACTACTATTCCGCATCTTGCGTAAGTAGATTTTCCAAGACAGATAGTTACGACGTTTCTCGGGATTTTAAAATATTCTACCGACCTGCCGAGAGCAAAAGAATTTGGAGGAACGATGCAGACATCGGATACTAAATCTACAAAAGATTTCGGGTCGAAATTTTTAGGGTCCACGACGGTGTTGTTTATATTGGTAAATATTTTAAACTCGTTCGATATTCTTAAATCGTACCCGAAGGAAGATACTCCGTAAGATATAACTCCGTCCCTGACTTGAGAATTTTCAAAAGGGCTTATCATGCCGCCTTCTGCCATTTTTTCTATCCACTTATCGTTTTTAATCATATTTTATTGCAACCCTTGCTTAATTGCCTCTGTTATAAATTGAAATTTAATATATAATTAATTATTTCGTCGGGGTCGTCCATTATCTTAATTATGTTGAAATCTTTTTCCGAAATGTAGGAATTGTGCAAAGTATTGCTTTTAATCCAGTCTATTAAACCGTTCCAGTAGCTCGAACCGTATAATATCACGGGGAACGGCTTTGTTTTATTGGTTTGTATCAGTTCTACGGTCTCAAAAAGTTCGTCTAAAGTTCCAAAGCCTCCGGGCATCATTATATATGCGGAAGCATATCTTACCAGCATGACTTTTCGGACGAAAAAATATCTGAACTCGAGCGTAACGTCGGCAAACCTGTTCAGGGTCTGCTCATGCGGGAGTTTAATATTTAATCCTACCGAACTCACGTTTAAACCGTGCTGTTCCTTAGCTTCCCTGCAACCCCTGTTTGCGGCCTCCATAACGCCGGGACCGCCTCCCGAAATTATAGAAAATCCTTTTAGCGCGAGTTTATAAGCGATATCTTTAGTTTTTTGATATACGACGCCGTCTTCTTTAACTCTTGCGCTTCCGTATATAGTTACGGCAGGGCATATCGACGGCAGAATATCGAATCCGTCCACGAATTCTCCGATAATCTTGAAAAGCCGCCAAGGCTCGGATTTATCAAAAGAGTTTAGTTCGTATCCTTTTATATTTTCTCTCTTAATGGACATATTTTATTCTAAAAATTTTTAACGGCATATCGGCAGAAGCAGGAACGCCGGAAAACGCCGCTCTGCTTCTGCCGGCGATTTAATAAAACGTAAAAATTATTAGAATTTCCAGTCCTTTTTATCCGGATGCGCCTTCATCGCCTTTGCCTTCAGTTCATCTTTGGATTCCTTGCGGTTTTCATCCGGGATACAGCAATCGACGGGGCAAACCGAAGCGCATTGCTGGGTATCGAAATATCCGTAACATTCGGTGCAGAGATTGGGATCTATAACATATATATCTCCCTCGGCAATCGCATTGTTCGGACATTCCGGAATGCAGACTCCGCAAGCAATACATTCATCAGTAATAATAAAAGCCATAACAGCCTCCTTGTTTTAATTTTATTGTTATTTTTGTTTTAACTTAAACGGCTTCCAGCGCCCTTAAAGGCTTTAAGCCCATTATATAAAGAATTAGAACCTAATTCTTCTTCTATCTGCAACAGCCTGTTATATTTCGCTACCCTTTCGGAACGGGCGGGCGCGCCGGTTTTAATCAACCCCGAATTTACGGCAACCGATAAATCGGAAATAAAAGTATCCTCCGTTTCTCCGGACCTGTGTGAAATAACGGCGCTCATATTATTTTTTTGAGTCAATTCTATGGCATCTAATGTTTGAGACAAAGAGCCTATCTGGTTTAATTTTATTAAAACAGAGTTTATCGAATGGGAATCGACCGCCCTTGTTATGCGATTAGGATTTGTTACGGTCAGGTCGTCTCCTACTATTTGAACTTTGTCCCCGAGTTCTTTAAGCAAAAGAGAAAATCCGTTGAAATCGTCCTGCGCCATACCGTCTTCTATAGATATTATAGGAAACTTTTCGACGTAGCCTGCATACATTGCGACCATCTCGTCTGCTTCAAGCACGGTTTTTTTGCCTGCTTCTTTAAGCGTATATTTGCCGTTGGCATAAAACTCGCTTGCCGCAGGGTCTAAAGCGATAAAAATATCTTTTCCGGGCTGGTATCTTGCTTTCTCTATGGCTTCCATAATCAATATTATCGCTTCCATATTGTTCTGGAGCTGAGGCGCAAATCCTCCTTCGTCGCCGACCGCCGTGGGCATATTTTTTTCGTCCAAAACTTTTTTAAGTTTTTGATAAACTTCCGCTCCCATTCTAAGGGCTTCCTCGAAGGATTTAGCTCCGGCGGGAACTATCATAAATTCTTGAAAATCAAGCATATTGTTTGCATGTTTTCCGCCGTTTAGAATATTCATCATAGGAACAGGCATAACATGGGTATTTATGCCGCCTAAATAACGATAAAGAGGTATTTCCAATTCATTTGCCGAAGCAACCGCAGCCGCCAGCGAAACGGCTAAAATTGCATTCGCGCCCAAATTGGACTTATTCTGCGTACCGTCGAGATTCATCATTATGTCGTCTATCAGCCTTTGAGAATAACTGTCTATGCCGTTTAAAGATTTTGCTATAATATCGTTAATTCCTTCTATCGCCGAATGAACCGATTTCCCGCCGTAAACCGAACTGTCGTTATCTCTTTTTTCATAGGCTTCATATTCTCCGGTAGATGCCCCGGAAGGAACGCAGGCAGAACCGCTCATACCGCTCTCTAAAGAAACCTTAACGCTAATCGTAGGATTTCCTCTCGAGTCTAAAATCTGCCTCCCTTTTACATCGACAATTTCGCTCATTTTAGATTTTCCCCTGAAAAATAAAAATATTAGATTTAAATTTTAAGAAATAATTTAAGCATTATAACATTTTTTTCTTTTTCTAAAAATAAATTTTTTATAAAGCGTCTATTTCCGTTTTTACTTTATTTATAAGCCCGTCCGTTTTATTCTTAGCCTTGCTTTCCGCATAAATCCTTAATAACGGCTCCGTCCCGGAAGGGCGTATTAAAAGCCATGAACCGTCTTTGTATCCGAACTTAAAACCGTCTATAAAGTTGGAATAGGCTAAATTATTTTTAAACGGTATATCGAAACTGCCGCTTTTCAGTTTTTCTATCAGCCGCAGTTTCCTGCCTTCATCCAAATGCAAATCTTCCCTTGCGTATGAATAAGGATAAGGTTCTTTAAATATGCCGTTTAAAAGCTCATTTAAGTTTTTCCCGCTTTTAATAATAATTTTAAGGAGCAGAAGGGCGTTAAAAATACCGTCCCTTTCCGGCAAATGAGAAGCTATGCCTATTCCGCCTGATTCTTCTCCGCCCATAAATACGTCGTTTCCGTCTTTCGTCATAAGAGCGGCAATATTTTTAAACCCTATCGGGACTTCATACAGCCCTATATTATGCTTTTTGCAGATGTCGTCTATAGATTTGGATACGGAAACGGTTTTAACTACGCTGCCTGAACGGCCTTCCTTTATTAGATAATCTAAAATTATCGAAAAAATTTTATGGGAATCGATGAAATTGCCTTCGCAATCTACCGCACCTATCCTATCGGCATCCCCGTCGGTAGCAAAACCGACCGCAAACTTATTTTTAATACCTTTTTTTTTCAAAGACGATTTCAATTTATGCAGATTGCTGTCTATCGGTTCGGGATTCAATCCCGGAAAGGCAGGATTAACGACATTGTTTATAGAGCTATATTTAATAGAAAATCTTTTTAATACGGAAGACAGATATCCTATGCCGGCACCGAACATAGGGTCTATAACAACTTCTAACGATTTTAATAAATCTTTATCCGCTCCGCTGACGGCTTTATCTAATTCAGTCAAATCTATTATGCGGCGTATATAATCTTTTTTAAAATCGGCATACCGGAAATTATTATTGTCCGAATAATCTAATCCGGTACGGCCTATATAACGGCTTTTTCCTTTGTTTTTTTTACTAAAATCGGAAGCGTTTACGATTTTTTCTATTTTTTTCACTTCGGATTCGAGCATAGAAGAGCCGAACGGGCTTTTGAATTTTAATCCGTTGAACATATAAGGATTGTGGCTCGCGGTTATCATCACGCCGGCGGCGCATTTTTTGTCTTTAACGAAGTAGGATAAAACGGGGGACGGGCAGAAATTATCGCTCAATACGACTTTTATTCCCGAAGAAACAAGGGCCTCGGCGGCGGCGGCGGCAAATTCTTTGGATAAGAACCTTGTATCATAACCGACGGCAACGGTTTTTGAAGGACTATCTTTTAAATATTCCGCCAATGAAGAACTGATGCGGCTGACGGCGTCGAACGTAAAATTATCCCCGATGATGCCTCTGAATCCGTCGGTGCCGAAGTTAATCGATATAGGCTGTAGTGCCGAAATCATTTATTTTTATATAAAAATATCCGATAAAATTAAAATATTGCTATAAAAATTTTAAATAATATCGGACTTAAAAGCAAGAAATATTTCAACTAATATTTCGGATGGTGTGTCCGGCGGGATTCGAACCCGCCGCCTCAGGAGTCGGAGTCCTGCGCTCTATCCGGATGAGCTACGGACACGTAAATAATAAAACGGTAAGAGTTAGTTCGCAAATATATATTATATGACATATATTATATAATATATACATGGAAAAAAAATATAGAAAAAATAAAGAACTGAGTTTACTAAATTCTAAGGCGATAGAATTTTCAAATATCGTCGAGCAGAATCTCGAAGAGATTCTTAACGAACTTATAACCAATAATTATAAGCGGCATAATAACTTCCCCGGCAATATAATAGAAAATAAAACCCGCGGCAACATATTATATGCAGAGATTAACGAACTCGTCCTGCAAATATTATCCTCAAGAGGCGTGAATTTATCGTCATTAAAACTATTATGCAAAAGAGGGGACTCCGATTACAAAAATTTTGCCGGCATAATCACGCGCATAATGAAATTTGCCGGCCATTTACAGGGTATCTACAGCGGCATCGAACTAATAAAAAACAATATTAATGAACTTTATAAATATCCCGCTTTTAAAAAACAGGCGTATATTCCGGAATTCTGTCTTGCCTTAAGCTCTTTTTTTAAGGAAAATATCGATATATTTTTTATGCAATCGGGCAAAGATGAAAAGATAAAAAACAAAACGGCGGCGGAATTATCCAAAATTATATTTTTGGGGAATAAAATAATGAATGAATTTTTTCTTAACGTAATAAGCGAAAACAAAGGCGGCATAAAAGATTCCGGAAATCAGGTTATTTATTATTCAAATATAATATCGATTTTAGAATTAATTTCCATAAACAGCGTCGAATTTACGTTTATTTAATATCGGCCTGCTAAAAAATTATTAAATGACTTTTAGGTCATTTAATGGTAAAATTTATTCATAATGTACTCTAAAGAATACAAAAACCTTATATTAATCCTGCTTGTAGCTTTCTTTTTTATGGTAATGCTCGATATGAGCATCGTAACCATAGCCATTCCTAAAATTATGTCCAGCCTCGGAGTTGACCTTGAAGAGGTTGACTGGATTATGATTGCTTACAGCGTTGCAACCGCGATAATAATAATGCCGATTACGTTTATCATTAAAAAGATAGGGCTTAAAATCCCTATAATACTAAGCATTATATTTTTCACGGTATCGTCTATAGCCTGCGGTTTTGCCACTTCTATAAATATGCTTATATTTTTTCGGATAATTCAGGGACTGTCAGGCGGAGGCATAGCGCCGTTGGGTCTTGCCCTCCTCGGCAAGGTCTTTGAACCGGGCGAAAGAGGTAGGGCTATGGGAATCTGGGGGATAGGCGCTATGGCGGCGCCGGCGATAGGCCCCACGCTCGGCGGATGGATTACCGACCATTTAACATGGAGATGGGTTTTTTTCGTAAACGCGCCGATAGCCGTTATAACGCTTATAGGAATAATGATAATTATGGAAGATGACCGCAAATCGCAATATTTTAAGGCAAATTTCGACTTTTTGGGGTTTATTTTTTTCGCAACCGCTATTTCTTTTATGCTCATAGCATTCAACGAAGGCCAGAATAAAGGCTGGGATTCAAGCTATATTCATATTTGCGAACTTTTGAGCGCCGCAGGTTTCGTTATGTTTTTTTTATTCGAACCTTTCGTTTCCCATCCCCTGATAGACTTTAAAATCTTTGAAAATTATAATTTTACCCTCATCACCTCGATTAATGCCGTAAGGGCCATAGCGCTTTTCGGCTCTTTATTTATAATGCCTGTTTATCTAGAAAATATTATGAATTATACGCCATATACAACCGGCCTTATAATGATGCCTTCGGCAATAGCCGTCGCATTATCGGCACCTGTTTTCGGCAGGGGAGCGGACAGGTGGGGCGGAAAATATTTTATAGTTTTCGGCATGGCTTTAACCGCCGTATCCCTGTTTTTATATTGGAATTTATCCGTGCAGTCGAGCCTGTACGACATAATATATCCTTCGATTATCAGGGGAATAGGGCTTGGAATGCTATATTCGCCTATTATGAGCACGGGACTTAATTCGGTCAAGAGTGAACAAATCCCCGAAGCATCGGGTTTACTGCCGGTAACTATGAGAATTGCTTCCGGTTTCGGAATCGCATACTTTGCAAATTATCTTGCAACAAAGAAAGTTTACTATCTTACAAGGTACGGCGATAAAATTAACGATAAAAATTTCGCTTTCCTTAAGATAAAGTCTTTTTTTAATAACGGCGGCCGGTTCAAAGCAAATACGGGGGTTATAGCCGGCTCGGCAAGAATCGACCCGGGTCTCGGAATCATAGACAGCATAGTTAAGATGTTTGCAACGGTTCAATCTTACGACGACGTATTTATAGTCGCCGGCGTAATATGCCTTATAGGCATAATTCCCGCTTTCATGCTAAAAAATAAGATACACCGCTGACTTTTAAAAATTTAAATATTTTATTTTGCCCTTATCGGAATAGCCGACCCCCTTTAAACCTACTTTTAATATAAACATCCCTTTAATGCTTTCTCCGGCGCGGACGTAATAACTTTTTCCGCCCATACTCAAAAGAGCGGTTTTACCGCTTATAAATATTAACGACGGAGAGGGAGATTCCTTTTTCGAAAATCCTTTAAACTTTAACTTTTTAATAAAATTAGGCAAATTCCCGCCGCTTGGACGACCGGCGTTAGCAAATACTTTCATTCCGTTATTATTTATTTTTGCCGGAGAAATAAAGAGCCGGTTAAATTTTTTATATTTTTTATCCGGAATATTAAAAATATCTTTTAGGCTGTTTTTTGAATTGCCGGCATTTGAATTAGAAAATATCTTTTTTGGTTTTATAACGAAACCGAAAGTTTTTTTATTTTTTATTTCGCTACCCGAAACCTTTTTATGTCCGAATTTCCTTTCCAGCCTATTTAATACAAAAATAAATAAAAAAATACCGAAAAGAAACAGTGCGAACCATTTTGCCGATTTTTTAAAAATATTTATAAAATTTTTGAAGCTCATATTTATTCCGCCTTCTTTAAGTTAAACTTATTAACCTTTCGTCAATCACGATGCGCACGCCTGTACCGTTCCCGGATTTTATGGATATACGCCTAAGTTCCGACGGAAAAGCGCCGAATGTTCTTAATAATGCGAAAACGACGCCTATATTTGAAATTTTGTTAAAGGAAATTATTATATCTTTAGATTCTAACAAGGATTTTTTATTTAGGACTTTTACTTTAACGCCGTAACCTTTTTTTCGCAAATAATTTATATAAGATAGCGCCGTAAGAATATCGGTCGAAAATCTATGGTTTCCGGCTTTAAAATTTACGGGTTTTATTCCTGCTTCGCTTAACAGTTTGATTTTTAGCAGTTTTTCCGTATTATGCTTTTTAACGTAAATCCTTTTCAGTTTATAATATTGATTAAACGAAGGAAATAATTCAAAGCAAAAAATATAAGCGCATATTAAAAACAGCAAAAAAAATATTAATAATTTTTTATTTTTAAATTTTTTCATTTTAATCTTCCGTAAAATTTAATATAGGGTTTTCCGAAATTATCTAAGTTATAAGAAATTCTAATCCGTCCCGATATCCGGAATTTTTTTAAAATTAAATTATAATTTTTCGCAAATTTTCTATATCCGCCCTTTACGTAAGCGGTTCCGTCGATAATATAAGTATTTTTTAATCTCTTGACATCGAGATTTTCAATTTTTACTTTTTTAGGAAAAACCGTTATAAATTTTTCGAGGTAGCCTGCTAAATTAACAGGCGTAAAATATTCGTTAAATAAAATAATATTTTCCTTTTTTAGATTTTGTTCGGACAAAACGGCGATATTTTCATTTAATAATTTTATTTTTTTATTTTCTACGGACGATTTACCGTTAAAAAATAATACCGTTGACTGCATAAACAGGACGGCTATAACTAAAACGGCAATATATATATTGATTAACCTATTTTTCCTTAACTCTATTTTTTTGAATTTTATCTCCAAGTTTTCAAAATAAGGAATGGGATTTTTTATGCCGTCGAAAAATACGGCGAAATCTTTTGCGGTAAAATTAACGATGCCGGCGTCCGTAAAGAAAATATTAAAATCTATCCCTACGCAGTTGGCAACGATTTTATTTATTACGATATTTCTTGAATTTAATTTTGTTTTTAAAATATTTAAATTGTCGTTTAACGTGTCCTCCTTGAAACTTGCCACCGGAAAAAGATTAAAGCCGTTCGATATGACCGTTATTTTATAGATGTCTTCAGTCTTTTCTATAAATATAACGGATTCGTCCCGTCCGTAAATTATCGATTTTTCATTCAAAAATAATATGACCAAATAATCGTACGGAATAATAAAATCTATTCCGTACGACAGGGAATAATATTTTTTTATATTTAAAGGCAGGGTATGATAGACTCCGTATTCATTGCCGGCATTGCGGATATAAAAATAAGACTCGTTCCTGTAATATTTCGAGAGATATTTATTTAACGCCGTTTTTTTAAAGGATTTAACGCCGTTTTTCGGAATAACCGAAAAATCGATATTTTTAGATATTACCGCAACCGCCGCCCGATTTTCGGATTCCGGGGTATTTCCGGGGTATTCACGCGAGAAAAACGATTTTTCTCCGTCAAAATACTGGTAAATATCGTATTCTTCTATATAAATTAAATTTTTATGCATGGTTTTTAATTTAAAGTATTCGGCTGGTTTAAATTTATTAAATCGGGAAGATAACTTGCCGATATTTCTATTTCATACCCTGGGGATTCTACCGGAACGTAACTCATTCCTCCCTCCCAGTAGGAATATCGCACCGTTCCCCAAACCTGCGGAAGATACGGATTTTGGAACGCGCCTCCTACCCACGAACTGTAAGAATAAGAATCTCCGGCATTATTGTTTTCCGACGAATTGTAATCGCATTCGGAATTAGGGTTATTGGCATAACTTAATACCGCCGTGTTTCCGTTTACGGCCTCTACTATAAAATACATCGACAGCATTCCGCCATTCCATATTCTCGTATATGTATGCCCCCTGCCGGAATTAATATATGCGGTCTCGGTAATATAACAGATAGCTCCGGTTATATAAAAACTCATACCTACATATTGGCTGTAAGCATCCGCCTGATTATTATCTACGGCTATCGGGTCTATATAAATTATTTCATTTCCGTTAACCATGGCGCTTCCGGGTATATTATGCCTTATCTCGTTATAAAAATCGTAATAATTACCCGATTCCGCGCTTTGTGCGGCCGTTACCGCGAGCGAGTAGCTTATTTCCCGCGGCGTACCGTTTTCGACGGAATTATTTACGCTTAAACATATTTTCGTATCGTTCTTTGCGGTTATGGTTCCATATATACAGTCTGAAGAAGGACTGCCGCCGACAAAGTTAATTCCTAAACCGTCGGCAATATATCCGGCGGACTGGAGAGAACCTATGGCGGCGAAATTATTATTATTGTTAACATATGTACTCTCCGCATTTATAAGAGCGTTGGCAAGCAAAGATACGTTATTCGCCCTGCTTTGAAATACCATGCCTCTGAGGGCAGGCAAAGACAAAGCCGCCATAATAGAAACGACTACCATGGATATGATAACGCCTATAAGCGAGAATCCTTTATTATTCCACGCGATGCTATTTTCCGGGATTTGCATAAATTCTCCTTAATTTTCTTAATACAGTTAAAAAAGGCTCAGTACGGCCGCAAAAAAACCGGCAACCGCCTCTATCGCCCTATTTATGGGACCGCCTTGATTTTCGGTATTCGCATAATCGGTTCCGCCGTTAGCGTCCGGACTTGTAAGCGTCGAACCTGCCGGGGAAGAGCCGTTCATATTAGATGCGAAAGAAGGCGGATTACGTTTTAGGCTGAAAGAAATATCGGCTAAACCGCCTTCATAGGAAATCTGCCCCGTTTTCCCGGTAATACCTTTGCTTATCTCCCGTACCGCTAAATCCGAATAAGCAAAATCGTCCGGAATAAAAACTTCCAGGATGCCGCCCTGTAGGTTCACGCATATATTAACATTCGTTTTGAATAACATTTTCTCTATGCACCCTTCATTATTAAAACCGTAAACCGGGATAGGGCTTAAATACGCCGGATTGCTCCGCTCAAGGGACGTTAACCCGGCAAACGTTCCGTAATTTCGAAAATATGCATGCTCCGCTTTTATTACCAGGTCTGACGTATTTACTATATTCTGCGCCTCTATATTGCAAATCTGCCCTTCGCTCATACCAAAGCATAATTTTTGAAATAATATAGACGCATAAATAAGGATTATTGCAATTAAAACGACGCAATATTTCATAACAGCTCCGCTCGACTTTTAATTTTTTACTTTTTAATTGAACGTAAAAGTTAGATTTCCCTGAAAAGCGGAATTATCGGCGCCTGCGGCATTGCCGTTAAATAAATCGCTTAAGCAGGTCTGTCCGCCGCCTATATTAAAAACCGCATTTCCGCTTGCGCTCACCCCCGATATAGAATTTTCTAACGAATTGCATATATTCAAAGCCTGCGCATTGGTCATCTGCGGAGCATTTATCCCTATTATATACCTGTATTGTCCGGGATTTGAATTTGTAGAGATAAAATAACCCTCTATAAAACCGGGGTTTGGCGGAGTTACGTTATTTCCGCTGACGGTCCACGAAGCGGGAAGAAGGTTATCTTCCTGCATAGCATAGGGAAGAGACACGCCCGGGGGCGGCATAACGCTTCCGCCGTTTACCTGCATATAAGAATTTACGGCAGACTCGATTTTGGTAATGGACTGAACCGCCGCGGTAACGTTTGACGAACCTATCAGCCCGTTATAAACCATCAGCCCTCCGGCGGACAGTATTCCGACCACTATCATTGCGACTATAATTTCCATTAAAGTAAAACCCCCGCTGCTCTTTTTTAATTTCCTGAACATATCTTAATCCTCCTTAATTTTTATCCGTTATTGATTGATTATTTTAATTCTAATTAATTTATTGATAGTTTGCCGGCAACCCGACCATTCCCTGAATAAGAGGCAAAAATAACGAAAAAAACATTAAAAGCAAAAAAAATACTACCGAAGCTACGGCTAAAAAAAATAATCCTTTTGTAAACAAATCCATATACCGGCTTGATTTTTCCTTAAATTCCTGCGACAGCATTAAGACCGTTTCCGATAAAAACCCTCCTATTTCCGCATATCCGATAGATTCGACGGCATCTTCGGATAAAAAATCTGCGTTTGCCATTGAATCATGCAAAGTAATTCCCTTCATTAAATCCGAATAAATTAATTCAAATTTATTTTTAAAATAGGGCTTGGAGGCATTTTTTCTGAAATAATTAAATACGGCGTTGACCGTAACGCCGGATGAAATCATTAAAGAAAATTGGTAAAAAATCCAGTTAAGATACGCGTAATTAACAATGTTTCTGATTTGAGGAATATCTAACATAAAAGATGACGCTTTAGTTTTAATGCGGAACAAGTCGAAACCGAACGCGGCGGCAATAACCGCCGCTAAAATTATGCAATATATAAAAATATTTTTTAAATAACTAAAGAAACCTAAAATATTTTTCGTGGACTTCGGTATATGGGGAAACTGGCTGAAAAAAGAAGCAAAAGTCGGAATTATATAATATAAAAAAACCGAAAATGCGATAAAGAGCAAAAAAAACAGAAAAGCCGGATATGCTAACGCTCCCGCTATGCTCTTTCTATAAATATTTTTCGTGCCGAAATATTCTGAAATTTTTAAAAAAGTCTGCGGATAATCGCCGGTTGAATCGGCTAAATCTAACAGCGAAATGACAATTTCTTCAAAATTATTTAAAATAAAAATTTCTTTAAGCGATTCGCCTTTATCCAACAGGGAAACGCAGTCGTTAATAAGTTTAAGACGGTTTTTTGATTTTGACCGTTTATGATTATAATAAAGCCATTTTACCGGATAAAATAATTTGCCCTTTCCGTCTGCTGAAGGCTTTTTACTTTCTTTATTCATATAGCTTAACGCTTTTACCACAGAACCCGTAGATTTAGATAGCTGGTAAAACTCAGTAAAAAAAACGGAAAGTTCATTATCTTTCATACCTGCGTTGCGAACAGGACGCAATATATCTAAAAATATGTTCGGAACAGCAACGGCGGGCATATAGCCTTCCTGCATTATTATCGATTTTGCCTCGGACAGGCTCTCCGCCTTAACATTTTTTATAAGGCCTGCGCCTTCCGGGGTATAAAATTTTATTAAATAATTTTTAACCATTTTAGTTATGGCGTTACTTCGACAGATTAAAATATGTCGGCGGGTCTATTTCTCCGTTAGCCAATTTATTAAACGATTGAATTTTTAGGGATTCAAAATTAGATAAACCCGTTAAAATTTCTTCTAACGACGGAGGACTGGAAAGAACCGTCAAATCTCTGTATATTTCTTCTTTCACGGCATCATTGAATTCCGCAATTTCGATTAACGGTTTTCTTTTGGCATATCCCGTGCCTCCGCAGTTATTGCAATTTTTTTCGCCTCTTATATATACCGAATCGAAACCGGAAACTTCTCGCAAGTTAGTCTTTGAGGGCATCGACGCGGTAAACTTAAAATTTTCCTCTAAAGCATATCTGTACATAGCCGGCAACTTATCCGGCATAACTTTTCTTTTGCAATCCGGACAAAGCGGATTATAAAGCCTTTGCGCGGTTACGAACCTTAAAACGGAAAACAACTGTACCAAATCTACGTTAAGAGATTTAAACCTGCCGAATATCGAGAGCGAAGAATTTGTATGTAGCGTCGTAAGAACGAGATGCCCTGTTTCCGCGGCGATTAATGCATGTTTTGCCGTTATCTCGTCCCTTATTTCGCCTATCATCATAATATCCGGCTCGCTCCTAAGCATAATGCGGACGGCTTCGGAATAGCCGAAATCTTCCGATATATTCATCTGGGTAATATTGGATTCTCTGAGTTCTATTTCTACGGGGTCTTCTATAGTTATGACAGAACTTTTCTTCTGCGACAAAAGTTTTAACATTGCGTAAAAAGTCGTAGTTTTGCCTGAACCGGTAGGTCCCGTCGAAATAATCAGCCCGTGCGGATGGATATAGGATTTTTTTAATAATTCAACTTTATCGTCCGCAAATCCGATATATTTAAAATCAAAAACCTTATTAAGCCCGTGAATTCTTAAAACCGCTTCGAAAAGAGACGATTCTTTATCTAATTTTGAAGAAATAGGCAAAAATGCGACTCTTATATTAACGCGCACGCCTTTATAAAAATTAGAAACGAATACGAATTTTGCGTCCAACCCTTGACCTTTTTTCAATGTTATCTGGCAATTCCCGGCTATTATATTTATTATTTTCCGGCCGGACTCTAAACTTAAGATCCTGATGTTTTCCTGTCTTATTTCCGTATCCATTATGACCATATAAAAATTTTCGGACCGTTTAATTCTTATATTAGGAGAGCCTTTCAATAAAGCGATCTCTATCGCTTCTTCTAAAATTTCTTTTTCGGAAAATACGGTTTTGCTTATAAATATTTGGTTAAGGGCTTCATAAATTTTTCTTTTTGTCGAAAATCCTATCTGGAATTTTTTTAAATTTTCGTCGAATGCCATTTTTTCGGAAAAATTTGCGGTAATTTCACTGCAAATTATATAAGGAATGTTCCCTTTTCTTATAGCTACCGCCGGAATATCGTAAAGGAAGGCGAAACCGAGCTCTTCGTTTTCCTGCTTATCTATATACAAAGAAAGACTGTTTAATTCGCTAAAATATTCTCTGCCTGAATCGTAAGCGAGATAAGCGGCTACATCGGAATCCGCAATATAACCGCTTTCTATCAAAATTTCGCCTAATCTTTTTTCGCTGATGGACTGCACGAAAAGAGCGTCTCTTAGCTGGGTTTCCGTCAATTTTCCTTTCGATATTAAATATTCGCCTATCTTCATAAAAAAACCGCCGTAAAAGTTCACAAAGTTATTTTAGGTGTTAGCATAATAAGTAGGTCTTCCTTCTGGCTCGAATCGTTTATAGAGTTAAATAAATACCCTAACAACGGAATTTTCGACAATATAGGAATTCCATAGGCATTTTTTGTTTTATCCGTAGTCAATATACCGCCTACAAGTATCGTAGAGCCTGATTTTACGTTAACGGTATCGGAAAAACTTTTCGACTCTATTACAGGGTTGCTGAAACTGTCGCCGCTGACGGAAAAAGACTGGTAACCGGTTATCGAATTGTCGATTAGGCTTAAAGTAACGGATACCGAATTGTTTTTAAAATTTATATGCGGAGTAAAGGATATGGAAAGTCCGGTCTGAACCTGCGATATAACCGGATAAGTTTCCGTTTGGGACAAACTTAAAGCCATAGTCTGTATGCTAGAAATATACGGAGTTATCGTTCCCGATGAAATCAGCCTCGTCTGTCCGTCCATTAAAACAAGCCTCGGCTGGGATATTACGTTAACCGTCCCCTGCGTTTTAAGCGCATTTAAAATAGCGCTGCTGTTTCCCGAACCGGTAAAACCTATATACGGCGCATTGGATATATTATTGCCGGAGGCAAGCTGAGCCGCAACCGATATCGAATCCGCACCGAAAGCATTCGATTTAAAAGCCTGGTTAAATAGCAGATTCCAGTTTATGCCGGTTTGAAATCCTTTATTTAAACTTACGTCTATTACCTCTACTTTTAAAAAAACCTGTTTTGAAAGAAATTTATCGATTCTTTTTATATAGGCGGAAATTTCGCTTACGTTGGAAACCCTGTCTTTAACCCATATTAATCCGTCTTTGGGGTTAATGAAATATTTTCCTTTTTTCGTGAGCATTTCTTTAATATTTTTTGAAATAATTCCGTAGAGGCTGTCCGATTCCGAAAGCGTCAAGGAAATAGAGCCGGACGGGCTGGAAGACAGCGCGCTGCTTCCGTTAGTATTGCCTGAAGGATTTAAGGAATTTGCCGTACCTGCCGCAACTGGCTGGACGCTCCCGATATTCTGGCCGCCCTGCATTCCGCCGGAATTAGAATTGCTTATATTATTATTGCCGTTCTGCCCGTTTATACCGCTTATTCCGACCGTGGACGAAAAAGACGAAAGCAAGTCGGAAACCGGGATATGAAACGTTTTTTCTTCCGTCGCACGTATATATAACATTCCGTTTTTATAGGCGTATTTAAAGCCGTTGGAAATTACCAGCCCTTTTAATACCTTGTATAAAGGAACGTCTTTATAATATGCCTCGTTTTTTAATTTAGCAGGAAAACCTCCGTAAAAAATAACGGGAACGCCTGTTTCGCGCGACAGGAGCATTAACGCGGATTTAACGCTTCCACTGCCGGCAAGTGAAACTTTTTGCCTGAGAAAACCGGGGATAGTTTGCTTTTTTACTATTTTATAACCGTGTCTATAGTTAAATATACGATTATGGATGCCGCTTCCATTTTTAACCCTCTTTTTATTAATATTCGCAGGTATAATTTCCGGCTTTGCAAGAGTTATATCGTATTTTTTAAGCAAAATATCTAAATTCTTGTTTTCAGCTTTATATATCGAATTGCCGAAAACCGCATCCGCATTTAAAAACAGGCGCACGGCAATAAAAAACAATACTAATAAATATTTATTTTTCATAATTTTTTGTTTTTATAATCAAATTAATTTTTAATATAATTCAATTATATTTTTTTAATGTGTAAATATTATGAAGCTTTTGTTTCGTTTATATTAAATTTTTGTTAAATTAATGTTACAAAATATATTTAACGGTTTATATTTTGAGGATTTGCGGATTTTTAAAGAATTAAATAATCGGCGGAAGACGGCTAAGAAAACGGCGACGCAAAAAAACGGCGACGGCTAAATAGGCTGTCCGATAAGGCTGTCGATTTGACAGAAATTGGTATAAATGATATTATTTAAATGAATATATTTTCCTTCTATGCGTTCATAGCTCAGTTGGATAGAGCAACAGCCTTCTAAGCTGTGGGTCGCAGGTTCGAATCCTGCTGGACGCACCATTAAAATCAAGCTTTTTATAATTTAACGATTTTTTCATTATTATCTACTGCAACGATATTGCAACGCTCGTCTAAAATATTAACGGCGTCTTTTAAGTGGACGTTCGATAAATGAGCGTATCTTAAAGTCATATTAATCGTCTTATGTCCTAAGAGCTTCTGTATCGTCGCTAAATCGACGCCTGCCATAACAAGACTGCTTGCGAACGTATGCCTTAAGTCGTGAAAATGAAAGTCGATAATATGCGCTTTCTTTAAAGCCCCAGCAAAGCTCTTTTTAATGTCATAGAACGGTTTTAACGTTTCCGGGTTGTAAAATACGTAATCGCATTTAATATGCCTTGTAATGCCCGATAAAGCGTCATAAAGCGTTTGATTTATCGGTATCTCTCTACGCTCGCCGTTTTTGGTCTTATCTAAAAGGATTATCCGGTTCTTTAAATCTACCCTGTCCCAGGTTAAATGCAGGATCTCCGATTTTCTCATTCCGGTATTTAAAGCAGTTATTATAATAGGCCTTATTTCTTTACTGCAAGCCGATATAAGCCTTTCCGCTTCTTCTTCGGATAAATACCTCAACCGCTTATTTTCGCCTTTTAGCTGTTTCACTTTCCGGACCCGCTTCAGGACGTCTTCACTTATCAGCTCCCAGTCGTAAGCTTTAGTAAACATAGCCTTAAGTATCTTGATTATATTATTTACGTAATTAATCGAATGGCCGCTTTTAATATAATCGCTTTGTATAATTTCGAGCTCCTCAATGCTTATGTCCTGAATTAGTTTGTTTTTAAGGTAGTTATTAAGAATTTTCACGATTACCTTTTTACGACTAAAAGATTTTTGCCGACCGTCGCACCATTCAAGATACTTATCCGCCAGCTCCAAAAAGGTTGTTATATCGCTTTCAAATCTTCTAACCGGTTCTATGCCGGCTATAATCTCAGCACGTCGGTTTAAATAAATCTCTTCGGCAAATTTACGATTTTTTGTTTTAGTCGATTCATAGACTCTTACGCCGTTTGCCTGAAACTTCATAAAATAATAAGGACTGTTTTTTCTTTTGAAAAGTCCCATAAATTCACCTCCTAAATTGAGACTTTCCGCCTGTTCCCCTATTATACACTTTTACCTCACAACTTTGAAGCCAAGCCATGACCTCGTCCACGTCGAACTTCACGAGACGACCGAGTTTATAATGCGGAATTTTCCGCGTCGATGTCCAGTCATAAATCGTCTTGACGTTGATGTCTAAAATTTCGCTGATTTTTTCGATAGATACTAAGTTTTTCATTTTTTCTCCAACCCGATTATTTTTTTAGTCGCTGTTTAACAATGTTTCAAGCCAAAGTTCGCATGCGGAACAAGACCCAAAGTAATTAGATATAATCGTATTATCAGGATTTTCTTTATCCTGAACAAATATTGCATAATAACCGCTTTCATCTTTTCTTATTTCAACTTTGCTAATCGAAGCCAACATAATCCAAGTTTCTTCATTTATCTTAACGAATCTTTTCATAAGTTTTTTCTTTATTTTTTTAGTCGTTTTACTATTTCCGAAAAATCCGGCAATGCTACATCGTCGTCGCTTGATTTAAGATTTTCAAAGATTTGACGATATTGTTCGTTGTCTTTTTTTACGTTGTCGAGCTCTTTTTCCAACGTTTTGATTTTTTCTTTCAATTCAAATAATTTTTCCGGAACTTCTTTTCTCTTCTGCGCTTCTTTTTTAAGTCTTAAGTTCTGGTTGTAAAGGTTTTCATATCTTTTTAGTATTTTTTTATATCTTTCGGCGTTAACTGCAATCATTTCTTCGCTCATTTTCAAGCCTCCTCTGGCGGGGCGTTAAACCCCGCCGGTTAGTTATTTTCCGTTAAATTTCTTGCTTTTTAGTGTAGAATCGACAAGCTTTACAATGCTTTGACAGACTTTTTTTATGTCGTTAAATTCTTTTTTTACAAGTTCCCTTTTAATTTCTTTCGGAATTGCAAGGTTATTTATATACCACGCTTGCGCGTAAGAATGATATATCTCAGCAATATCATCTTTGTCGAT
>JAKAKK010000010.1 GCA_021813525.1 bacterium | reverse complement strand
GACCTTGGGGTAGAGGCTCCGGTTGAAAATATTCCCCTGGAGCAAAAAAGAATAATTTCCGTTGCTAATTTTTATAAAAAACCGGTTATAACGGCAACGCAGATGCTTTTGTCTATGGTTGAAAACGAATCTCCTACAAGGGCCGAGGTTACGGATATCTCTAACGCCATTTTTGACGGAACGGATGCGGTAATGCTGTCCGAAGAAACGGCAGTAGGCAAATATCCCGATGAAGCCGTTAAATATATGTCGAAGATTATAAAGGCTACCGAAAAGAGCGAAATATATAATAAGATTAATAGATTAGGCAATGCCGCGGAATATTCGGGCGGGCGATATGATTTAAACGCTATCGAAATGCAAACGCCGGATATTTCTAATATAATTGCCGAAATGTCGGTTGCGGCGTCTAAACTTTTAAAAAATTCTATTATAGCGGCAATAACAAGGTCGGGTTATACCGCTAACCTGATATCGTCGTTAAAGCCCCATGCGCCTATTCTCGCCATAGTTCCCGACGAATTCGTAAAGCGAAAATTGTCTTTAAATTACGGAGTTTCGTGCGCCGTTATGAAAAATATAAAGTATCAGGATATCGATTTAAAAGACGCAGTCGATTTAATTAACGAAGGATTGAAAAGCGCGGGGCATAAATGCCCCGATTACGCGATATTGACAGGGGGAGTTCCTATAGGAGAACCCGGTTCCACGGACTTTGTAAAAATAATCAAACTGCGCTGCAAATAAACCTTTGTCGTATTAGCGCTTGAATAAAAATCTCTATAATGTTATATTATTTATTAATTTAATTAATTCTCTTCGGAGAGATGGCCGAGTAGGTCGAAGGCGTTCGCCTGCTAAGCGAATGTATGTCCTAATAGATGTACCGAGGGTTCGGACGCAGTCCAGCGAAGCTCATCCCTCTCTCTCCGCCCTCAATGCCGTTAAGCTTTTTATTAAATCTTATACCTTCGTATTAGCGCTTGAATAAAAATCTCTATAATGTTATATTATTTATTAATTTAATTAATTCTCTTCGGAGAGATGGCCGAGTAGGTCGAAGGCGTTCGCCTGCTAAGCGAATGTATGTCCTAATAGATGTACCGAGGGTTCGAATCCCTCTCTCTCCGCCAGTTAAAAACGCAATTTCCAAAGCATTAATAAATATCTAAAAAGCAATTGGATTCGAACCCTCGAAGGGCGAAGCCCGTAAGAGGAAGTTCGTCGCTTTTAGCGTCCTTAAGGATGCTCATCCCTCTCTCTCCGCCAGTTAAAAACGCAATTTCCAAATCTCAAATCTCATATCTTAAATGCTTCCGAAAGGCGGTTTCTTAATCCGGAATTTCTTTTTTCTTCTTTTGAATTCATCGCTATGCCGAAAGCCTTGAAAGTTCCGAAAATCACCACATTTTTCTTTCCCCTGGTTATTGCGGTATATAATAAATTTTTCTTCAGCATCATATAATGCGACTGGTGGAATAAAACGACGACGTTATTAAATTCGCTTCCCTGAGCTTTATGAATCGAAAGGGCGTAAGCATGCATTATATTTTCGTAAACGTCTATAAAATCGTAAATTACCGTTTTATTTTTACCGTCAAGATTATTATTCACGGAGAAATCGACCGACAGAGTTTTCTCGTTATGGTTTATATTTGATATGTAGCCCGTATCGCCGTTAAAAACGTCGAGGTCGTAATTATTTTTCTTTTGTATAATTCTGTCGTACAGCCTGAATTGAACGCCGTTGCAGATAAATGTCGTACTATTTAAATTTTCCGCTGTATTTTCTTCTTCACGGATTGTCTTAATGCCGGATGCGGCTTCCGTATAACATGGAAAGGGGTTAAATATATTTTGCAGTATTTTATTCAGGTTGTTATAGCCTAAATCTCCTTTCCGCATAGGAGTCAGAATTTGAATATCGTCAAAAAAGAAAGTATTTATTATTTCCTTATTTGTTTTATCAGCTTTAATTCTCCTGTTATCCGCAATCTTTTCGATAAACGCGGTAAAATCTTTTAGAAGCTCTTCCCTGCCGGATTCAGCCGCGTCGTATTCCTTTCTGTATTTTATAGCAAACTCCTTTCTGCCGGTTTCCTTTTTTTCCGTAATAAATTTTTTATTATTTAAAAGGTTATGGGCATTTAAATTAATCAGCCCGCCTTCATTTTGCCTGAATACTTTGGTTAAAAAAACCGTCGGGAAAAAAGCTTTTGTTTCGTCGTGCCCCGATGAACCGAAATATATAAGGTCTCTCAGGACGTCGCCCGGACTTACGGACGGTATCTGATTAACGTCGCCTACTAAAACCAGAACGGCGCCGTCTTTTACGGCTTTCAGCAATTTATAAAAAATAATTATATCTGCCATGCTCATTTCGTCGATGACGATTAAATCATGGGGAAGTTTATTGTTTTCGTTATAAGTAAAAAACGATTCGTTTGTCTGCCTGTCGAATTGCGCCTTTAAAAGCCTGTGTATAGTGGAAATATCTATTCCGCTATTACCGCCGGGGGCGTTTTCGCCCGAGTTTCCGTTATTTATAATATCCGAAAGTCTTTGAGCCGCTTTTCCCGATAAAGAAGTAAGGGCAATTTTTTTATTGCCGTGAAGGCCTACTATGGTTTTGATAACGGTCGATTTTCCGGTTCCGGGACCGCCGGAAATGATAGAAATCTTACGATTTAAAGCGTTAAAAACCGCAATTTTTTGTTCTTCCGTAAGGGATATAGGACATTTATCCGATATATTGTCTTTTGAATCTGCCGCGGCTTCCGGTTCGGCATATCC
>JAKAKK010000029.1 GCA_021813525.1 bacterium | reverse complement strand
GCCGTGTTTATAAGAATGCCGTCAACGCCGAGCTCCATAGTTTTGCAGGCGTCGGAGGCCGTTCCTACTCCGGCATCTACTATTACGGGAACGGATACGGTTTCTTTAATTATTTTTATATTATAAGGATTTCTGATGCCGAGACCCGAACCTATCGGCGAGGCAAGGGGCATAACTACCGGACAACCGACGTCTTCGAGCTTTTTGGCAAGAACTGGGTCGTCCATCATATACGGCATAACGGTAAAGCCTTCCTTAACCAGAATTTTTGCGGCTTTTAACAGTTCTTCGTTGTCGGGATAAAGTGTTTTAGAATCGCCGATTACTTCGAGTTTTACGAGGTCCGTCCTGAAAACGTCTAATTCTCTTGCGAGCCTTAAAGTATTTACCGCGTCTTCCGCCGTATAACAGCCTGCCGTATTAGGCAATAAAATATATTTGTCGAGGTCTATATAGGACAGCAGATTTTCTTTGGCGTTAAAATCTATCCTTCTGACTGCAACGGTTATTATTTCGGCGCCGGAAATATCGGCGGCGTCTTTCATAGTTTGAAAGTCGGGATATTTTCCGGTTCCTATAAGAAGCCTGGATTTGAATGTATATTTTCCTATTTTCAGAACGTCGCCGTTTTCTTTTATGCCAGTATCGCTTTCCATAAACCCTCCGATATTTAATATTTTATATGCAACTTATTATATATTATTCATAATTTCGATTATATATGACTAAATCCTGCAAACTCAACTAATATAACTATCCGCCGGGAGCTATAGTTACCATATCTATTTTGTCGTTTTCTTTTAAAATAAATTCGGCGTAAGAGCTTTTCGGAACTATCGTCTTATTTACGGCTACGGCGGTGCTTTTAATATTAAGTTTCAGCTCGTCTATAAGTTTTTGTATCGTTATAGCATTTCCGGCGGCAGTATATTCGTTTCCGTTTAATTCAATTTTCATAAACTTAAGCGTTTATATTTATATAATTGTACAGCGTGTCCCTTCTTACGGGAATTTTACCCGCCCGTTTTATTAAATTAGTAATTTCGCCTTCGGATAAATATTCGCCGAATTTGCCCCCGGCGCTCTTGGTAATATTTTCTTCCATTAAAGTTCCGCCGAAATCGTTAACGCCGCATTCGAGGGATTTCAACGCCGCGGTAACTCCGATTTTAGGCCAGCTTGTCTGAATATTTTTAAAATTGTCTAAATAGAGCCTTAAAGCGGCATAAAATTTAAGCACGCCGTTATCATCCGCAACTGCCTCCCGAGGAACCAGTTTTCCGAGTGACGTTTTAGCCGAAATGAACGGCAAAGCTATAAATTCGGTAAATCCGCCGGTTTCATCCTGAATCTGCCTTATAAGGCTTAAATGATAAACCAGGTCCTCGTTCGATTCTATATGCCCAAAAAGGACGGTGGCCGAAGTTTTAACCCCAAGCATATGCGCCGTTTTTATAATTTCGACCCAGGCTGCTGTATTTATCTTTTCCGGACAAATTTTTCTCCTGGTTTCTTTTGCTAAAATTTCAGCGGCGGTTCCAGGCATGGAATTAAGCCCGCAACCGACTAATTTTTCAATAACGGCGGCGTAAGACTTGCCGGTTGTTTCGGCAAGTTCGTAAATTTCCTGCGGAGAAAATGCATGGATATGCAATTCTGGGAAATTATTTCTTACGGCTTTAATTAAACCGAAGTAGTAATCCGGATTTGATTTTAATTCGGGATTTATCCCGCCTGTTACGCATATTTCGTCGATTCCGATAAGTTTTCTGCCTTCGGAAATCTTTTCGAGTATCTTGTCGTAGCCTAATAAGAATGCGTCTTTAGAATTTTTTGTCCTTTTATACCCGCAAAATTTGCAATTCAAACCGCATATATTGGTAAAATTGATATTTCTGTTTACGACGTAGGAAACGTTGCCGGAGTTAATCCTAAAGTTGAGGGTATCCGCCGCCGAATATATTTCCTTAACGGCTTTGCCGTCTTTCTCTTCAAGCAAAAAGAGCAGGCCGCCGTCATCGAGCCTCCCTCCCGACAAAACTTTTTTTAAGATATTATCTAATTCCGTTTTATTCGATAAATGGAACATTATAAGATATCCGCGTCATTATTTTAACGAATGAATAAAGTAAATCCGTCGAAACTGAAGGGATAGCCTTTGAGGGAGTGAAACTGCCTGAAAATAAATAATCGGTAGATTATCCTGCTTCCCTACGACGGCATTACCCGTATCAGGTTCAAAGGGTTGCGGGCTTTAACTGCTCCGCTCTCAGCCGTAGTTATATACGGCACCCCTATTTTTTTATATATATGCGAGCATATATATATTTATTATATCACCTATTATTTTATAATTCCAACTAAAAAACTTTTGCTTTTACTGCCGTAAACTTTAACGCAGGAAACATCAACCGTTAAAACGTCATGCTTTGCGCTCAAAGGAATAAAATCGTATTCGAGGAAAACCGATTTTTTTATATGCCCGAACGTTCCCGTCCTTTCGTTAATGAACTTTTCTGCCTTCTCGGGCGGAATGCTTAAAAAGTTAAACTTCCCTGCATTTTTATAAACTATGGTCAGTCTGTGGAAGAAATAATAAATGTTTCCGTTCTTCGATTTTATAAAATCTATATTTCTATGAGTTCGCATTCCGTCGCTTATAACTCTGTTTTTCGTATGATACAGAAGATAGAATCCCTGTTTCTTCATTACATAGCCGCCGAGAGACGCTTTTATATAATTTTTAAAATATTTGACGGAATTGACGTAACTTATAAGTTTATTCAATCTTGCCCTGTCTTTTGAATA
>JAKAKK010000067.1 GCA_021813525.1 bacterium | reverse complement strand
AGGGAAGGAGTCCAGAGGGATTTACTGCCGATAATAGAAGGCTCCAACGTTATGACTAAGTACGGAATCGTCAAAACCGACCATATTTTATTCATAGCCGCAGGCGCTTTCCACGTTTCCAAACCGTCGGACTTAATTCCGGAACTTCAGGGAAGATTTCCTATCAGGGTAGAGATGGACTCGCTGTCGAAAAAAGAATTCGTCAGAATATTGAAGGAACCCAAAGGAGCCTTAATTAAACAGTACATAGAACTTCTTAAAACGGAAAACGTCGCCTTAAACTTTACGGACGACGGCATAGAAAGAATCGCCGAAATTGCCGAAGAAGTCAACCTTAAAACCGAAAATATAGGAGCTAGAAGGCTTCATACGATTTTAGAAAGGGTTATGGAGGATGTTTCTTTCGAAGCTCCTTATAAGACCGCAAAAAAAGTTTTAATAAATAAAAATTATATAGACGAAAGGCTTAAGGATATAATAAAAGACGAAGACCTTTCGAGGTATATACTTTAATAAGGTTTTTAAATTATTATTATAATTATGGAAGAATATATAAAAAAAGCAAAGGTTCTGCTCGAGGCCCTGCCCTACATCCAGAAGTTTGCTTCAAAAACCTTCGTGATAAAATTCGGCGGTTCGATAGCCGCAGACAGAGAATTAAAAGAGAGTTTTATTAAAGATATTATTCTTTTAAAGCTTGTCGGAATAAATATAATTATCGTTCACGGAGGCGGCAAAGAAATAGACGGTCTTTTGGCAAAGCTGAATATAGGCGTAAATTTTCATGAAGGACACCGGATTACCGACGAAAATACAATGGAAGTCGTCGAAATGGTTTTATCCGGCAAAATAAATAAAGACCTCGTCGCGCTCATAAATAAATTCGGGGGACGCGCCTGCGGTTTGTCCGGCAAAGACGGAAATCTTATTACGGCTAAAAAGTTTAAAACCGAAAAAATAGACCTCGGTTTTGTCGGCGAAGTCAAACATGTGGATAAAAAAATACTGCTGACGCTCGACCCCTCTTTTATTCCGGTAATAGCTCCGGTAAGCATGGACGACCAAGGCAGAACGCTTAATATTAATGCAGACCTAGTCGCGTCCGCCGTAGCGGCGGAACTCGAAGCCGAAAAACTTATAATCTTATCCGACCGGGACGGGCTTTTAAATGCGGATAACGAGCTTATCTCTTCCGTTAAAACTGCAGACGTTAAAAATATGATTAAAGAAGGGGTTATTTACGGAGGCATGATACCTAAGGCAAACTCCTGCGCTGATGCGGTAAAGCGCGGCGTTAAAAAAGTCCATATAATAAACGGTTCCGTTCCGCATGCGGTTTTACTGGAAATATTTACCAAGAAGGGAATAGGAACCCAGATTTCAAATTGACGGTTTCGTAAAATAAATCGGATATAGGAAATAGAGGAAAAAATGAATACGAAAGAACTTACTAATAAGTATATAATGAATACGTACGGCAGATTCGATTTAACGCTTGTTAAGGGGGACGGCTGTATTTTATACGACGAAAACGGAAAACGATATATAGATTTTGCCTCCGGAATAGCGGTAAATAATTTAGGATACAATAACCATGCGATAAATTCCGCCTTGTTCGGCCAGATAAAAAAATTAATACACGTATCCAACTATTTTTATACCGAACCTCAGGCTTTGCTTGCGGAAAAACTTTGCAAAAATTCGTTTGCGGATAAGGTTTTTTTCTGCAACAGCGGCGCCGAAAGCGTAGAAGGGGCAATTAAACTTGCAAGAATATACGCCGCTAAATTTTCAAAAAGAGGATACAAAGTAATAGCTATGCAGAATTCTTTTCACGGCAGGACTTTCGGGGCGCTTTCGGCAACCGGACAGGATAAGTACCACAAAGGTTTCGAGCCTCTGCTCGAAGGTTTTACCCATGTAAAATTCAACGATTTTTCCGCCGTAGAGAAATTAATCGACGGAGCCGGCGGCAAAGACTATTGCGCCTTGATAATAGAACCGGTGCAGGGAGAAGGCGGCGTCAATATAGCCGATAAAGAATATATAAAATCTTTAAGGGATTTAACCGCAAAAAACGATATAGCTTTAATATTCGACGAGGTCCAGGTAGGGCTCGGGAGAACCGGAAAGCTTTTCGCCTATATGAATTACGGCGTGGAACCGGATGTTATGACTCTTGCCAAACCTCTTGCGGGCGGACTTCCCATAGGGGCTGTGCTTGCAAAAGATAAAATAGCGAAAGCTTTCGAACCCGGCAACCATGCTTCGACCTTTGGGGGAGGGCCTGTAGTAACCGCGGCGGCGAATGCCTTTATCGACGAAATAACCAAGGAAAGTTTTCTTGACGAAGTTTTAAAAACGGGTGATTATATAAAATCCAAATTAGACGAATTAAAGCTCGATTTTCCGGAATTTATTAAAGACGTTAGGAATATCGGATTAATCGGCGCAATAGAATTTTACGATTTCAAGGCAAAAGACGTAGCCGTTAAATTAATCGAGGAAGGATTTTTGACGACTGCGGTCCAGGATAAAATATTAAGGCTTACGCCCCCGTTGATTATCAAAAAAGGCGACGTCGATTTATTAATAGAATCCGTCGTTAAGGTTCTTAACGCCCATTATAATAAATGAGGCAAATAATTTGATTTATAATCTGCGTTAATTTTTTAATTCCCCTCATTTTTAAGGAGGGGTGCCCGTCAGGGCGGGGTGGTTATATAAATTATGAATTCTGTGAGAAATTTTTTATCGGTTTACGACTTTACGAAGGACGAAATATACGGCGTCCTTTCGAGGTCCGCAGTTT
>JAKAKK010000079.1 GCA_021813525.1 bacterium | reverse complement strand
AGATTTTCATATGCACACCGTCTTTTCGGACGGGGAACTTGTTCCCGCAGAACTAATAAGGCGGTCTATATATGCCGGACTCGACGGCATAGCCATAACCGACCATGCCGATTTTTCCAACATAGAATATAATTTATCCGGCATTAAAAAAATATGCGAAAAAATAAACAAACTTTACGGCAAAAACGGCAAAAATAAATTCAAAGCCCTTCCCGGCGTCGAACTCACCCATGTTCCTCCGGCGCTCATAAAAGACGCGGTCGGCCTTGCGAGAAAATCCGGGGCTAAAATAGTCGTAGTCCACGGCGAAACCCTGAGCGAGCCGGTAGAGGGCGGAACAAATTCAGCCGCTTTAAAAGAAGATATAGACATATTGTCGCATCCCGGTTTGATTACGGAGGAAGAAGCCCTGTCGGCAAAGAAAAAAGGAATATATTTAGAACTTTCATACAGGAAAGGACACTGCCTCGCAAACGGCTACATAGCGGGAATTTCCCGAAAAACCGGAGCAGGGCTTATCATTTCCAGCGATGCGCATTCTCCTTCGGATATTATGGGCGAAAAAGAATACGACGGAGTTGGATTGGGAGCAGGACTTTCTATAAAAGAGCTGAAAAAAATTAAAGAAAACGCTGCCTGCTTATTCAAAAAACGTTAGAAAAAATATGCTTGATTTTAATTTTATTATCTTATAATATTAGTGAACATTAATAAGTAAATAAGGGAAATAACAATGGATAAAATAGATTTAGAAGGATTTTTGATTAAAAACAAACTTATTTTAATCGGCTCGTTAATATTTATTATTTTAATAATCGGCGCCGTTTTCGGCATCGGATTTTATCGTTACAAATTAAACCAAAACGCCGGCAGAGCGCTATGGAAGGGCGTGAGGCTGTATATGTCGTACAACGGTAAAAATCCGGAAGCCCTTTCGGAGTCCGTTTCGTATCTTAAGAAACTTCAAAGCAAATACGGCGGAACGGATTCATCTAAAATTTCAAATTTTTATCTCGGGCTGGATTATATGAGAATGGGCAGATTTAAAAAAGCTTCTGCTTATCTTGCCGATTATACGAAAGCTTATCCCAAACCCGGCGCAGATAACTTAACGTATCTTGCCTACAGCAATCTCGCTACCGTTTCCATGCTCCAGAAAAACTATGAAAACGCAATCGCCGATTTTGCCGCAATGTCTAAAATAGACGACGTTAAATTACAGGAATATGCCATGCTTGAAGAAGCGGCGGTTTATACGCAAATCAAAAAACCGCAAAAGGCCGTTGCTATTTATAAAACTATGCTAACCAACGACGCGATGACTAAAGACAGGGGATACATAGAAAACTTAATTCAACTGAATTCATAATATATAAAACATTAAAAATAAAATAATAAGGGAAATTTATGGGATTATTTAATAATCTGAATAACAAAAGTTGTTATACGGTTATGAACTCTGCCTTAACCGACAACGACGACGAATTAGAGAAAGTCCAGAAGCACGACTTAAGCCTGTTTAATGCTTCTTTTCCCGTTCTGACGTTAGTAAACGAATGGAGAAACAGGATATTATCCCTTGCTTCCGACCAGGTAGATATTATGGAAATCACCATAGATACCAAAAAGACGGCGGGAGTTTTCAGGGGCGAGATAGAAACGGCCGTTCAAAGAATTACCAGCGTGGCTACCGCAACGGAAGAAATGTCTTCCACTGCAAAGGAAATAGCCAAAAACGCGCAGGCGGCGGCAGGCGAAGCCGGGGATACCGTTAAAAAAACCAAAGAAGGTTCGGCGGCTTTAGAAGAACTTGTTTCAAGAATGGAGCAGGTCGAACAGGCCGTTAAAACTATGGGGGAATCCATAAACCAGTTTGTAACGAGAACGCAGAAAATAGTCGAACTTACCGATAAGGTAAAAGAAATAGCGGCGCAAACCAATCTTCTTTCTTTGAACGCCGCGATAGAAGCAGCAAGAGCCGGAGAACACGGCAGGGGATTTGCCGTGGTAGCCGACGAAGTAAGGACGCTGGCGGAAAAATCCGCTCAGGCGGCAAAAGAGATAGAACAGGTAACGCAGGACATAGGCGGACAGTCTAAAGAAGTAGAAATTAAAGTCAATGAAGGGCTTTCTCATCTTAAGAACTCGCAGGAATCTTTGGACGTCGTAACGAACGTTATGTCGATAGCCGATAAAGCCGCTACCCAGACGAGCGAACAGGTAACGTATATCGCTACGGCGGCGGAAGAACAGTCTCAGGTCGCCGCGGAAATGGCCAATAATCTTTCATCTCTGTCCTCGGGCATGGAAGAAATACAAATTACTTTCGATACCATCGGTTCCTCTTTCGATAAGATAATTAAAGAACAATCTAATTCTTTAAAAACCTTTTCGGATTGGAAATTCGACTGCATGCTTTTAAACATAGTAAAGGCAGACCATTTATTATGGGTTACGAAAGTGCTTGACGCTTTTGCGAATAAACAGATATCACTGAACAGCTCCGAATTAACCGACCATCATCAATGTAGGCTCGGCAAATGGTATGACGGCGTGGGCAGGCAGAAATACGGCGAATATAAAGAATTTATAGAATTAGGGCAGATTCATCCGAAAGTCCACGAAACCGGAAAAGCCCTAATCGACGCTTTAAACTCAAAAGACACGGCTCGGGCGAATAACTTAGCCGACAAGTTGATAGCCTACAAAAACCAGGTAATAAAAACTCTTGACGACTTAAACGATAAAGTCAAAGCAAACAATATTTACAACAGGCATAAAAAATAGTGGATTCCGTAAATCCTATAAACTTAATATTTTTGTGGCATTTTCACCAGCCTTATTATAAAGATAATTTTACCGGCGAAATGCTGATGCCGTGGACGAGGCTCCATGCAACCAAAGATTATTACTTCATGGGGGCGCTTTTAAAGAATTATCCTAAAATACACGCGACATTTAATTACTCGCCGTCTTTGCTCCGCCAGTTGGAAGATTATACCGTTAATTATAAAGTTCTGCTTAAAAGCGAAGAATTTTTGAGCAGAACCGCTCAAAAAATATCCGAACTTTCTCCCGAAGATAAACTGTTTATTATAGAAAAATTTTTTCCAGCCTGCTCTTCAAGCAACAATTTTATCGAAAAAAGCGGCAGGTTCAAACAGCTTTATTACAGGTTAAAAACGGCCGATGCGGAAGGGCTTGAAGAAAAATTAATTTTATTCGATGCGCAGGATTATTTAGATATAATAGTCCTGTTTAATCTTTTGTGGTTTGACCCTGTATCTATAAGTTCCGATGAATTTTTAACGGGGTTAAAAACGAAAGACAAGAAATTTACGGAGGAAGAGAAAGATAAATTAATAAAAGAAAAAATTCCCCAGTTTTTAAATAAAATATTTCCTTTAATAACGGAACTTGCGCAAAGCGGCCAGGTCGAACTTTCGGCAAGCCCTTATTATCATCCGATACTGCCTTTGCTTTGCGACACAGATATAGCCGATTTTCACGACGGCATAAAATTGCCGGCTCCTTTCAGGCATCCTGAGGATGCTGACTATCAGATTAAAAGCGCCGTAGATTATTTCGGCGATAAATTAGGCTATAAACTCAAAGGAATGTGGCCGTCGGAGGGAAGCGTCAGCGAAAGGTCGTTAAAGCTTTTTATCGACAACGGAATAAACTGGATAGCGACGGACGAAGAGATTCTTTCTAATTCTATCGGCGTAAATTTAACTGAGCCGGCCGGCAGGAAACTGCTTTACAGACCTTATGCCGTAAAGAGAAACGGAAAATATTCGTACATATTTTTCAGGGATAAAGGACTTTCCGACCTAATAGGCTTTAAATATTCGCATTATGAGCCTAAAGCCGCGGCTGAAGATTTAATAAACAACTTGAAAAATATAGCATTAAGTCTGCGGAATTACGATAAAAGCGGATTAGCCGCAGTTCCTATAATATTGGACGGAGAAAATGCTTGGGAATATTACAAAAATAACGGATACGACTTCTTTAATTTTCTTTACGAAGGCTTATCCGCCAATACCGAAACTATAAGCGCCGTAACCGTTAGCGAATATATTAAAAAAGCGGAAAACATTTTGAAAATAACGGACGGCGGGCAGGACGGGGAGCCCGTCGAATATGAAGATGGCAAAACCGGCGTTAAAATTAAACCGTTTTTCGATATTAAATGGAACGTCGATCCCGACTCCGAATTCGATTTTTCAAAAATTTACAATATTCCGACTATTTACCCGGGTTCATGGATAAATCACGACTTCAGGATATGGATAGGGGATAGAGAAGACAATAAAGCATGGGACCTGCTTTCGAAAACAAGGGATTACCTTGTCAAAAAGAGCAAGGCATCCGAAGCCGGCGGCGATTACAAAGCCGCATGGGAGCAGATTTTTATAGCAGAGGGAAGCGATTATAACTGGTGGTACGGCGAAGACAGGACTTCCGGCATCGACGAACAATACGACAGCCTCTATAGAACCCACCTTATTAACGTCTATAAATTCTTAAACGACAATCCGCCTGATGAATACTATATCCCGATTATAGAGAAAAAACGCGCCGTAAAACCCAATCTCGATGCGGTATCTTTTATATATCCGGAAATAGACGGCTCGGCCGGCGACTATTTCGAATGGCTCGGAAGCGCCGTATATTTTCCGAGTATTTTATCCGGAAAAGCGATGGCGCACACAGACAGGTTTATCAGAAAAATGCAATACGGATTTAATAAAAACAATTTTTTTATGAGATTCGATTTTTTCAAAAAGGACCTTTCCGAACTATCCGGAAAAGTCCTCATAATAAAGTTCATAAACACGTCTGAAAGCGAAGTAAAGGTTGAATTTAATAACGATAACAGTTTAAATTTACAGTTAAATTCATCAAATCCTGGCGGAATAAATATTATAAAGGCCGCTTATAAAAAAATTTTAGAATTATCCGTCCAGACATCTGTATTAGGCGTAATGCCGAACCGTCCGCTAGATTTTTACGCCGTTCTTACGTATAAAGATAATCCACTTGTCGAAATAGAGCGTTTTCCGGTAAACGGTTATTTCGAAACTATAGTTCCGGATTCCGATTTTGAAATAGTAAACTGGCTAGTTTAATCCCAAAATTTCGATTTTAAAACATTCCATTATATCGTCATTGCAACGTAACTTCAGTAATTGCGAGCGCAGCAATGCAATGACGCCGTAGCCGCTTTATAATTTAATTATAATGTCCCATAAGGAACATTATGTAAACTGCAATATAAAAATCTATTTATTTATATTTATTCCCGTAAATAAAAACTCCGGCGGCAAGCAAAACATTCGTAGCTATAATTACCAGAAAAGCATATTCCGGAAATTTAGCGGTGCCTTGAATTCCGTTGTTTAAAGGCATATATGCCATAATAGCGGTTGCAAGCGCCCTTCCAATCATAGAAAGCATAAAAAAACGTTCTTTTTTCGGTACGGCGGCATCTATCTGCTCCTGTTTTCTTATATTTTCTAATTTAAAGGCTATCCATACGGCAATATACCGCGATAAAACGATTAAAGCAATTATAATAAAGAATCTGTCGAAGAATTCCCAGTCTAAATTCGACAGCTCGACCACTACTCCTAAAAAAACAAAAAATAATGTTCTTATGATAAACGAAAACTCATGATTAAACTGTTTTATAACCGAATTTTCAATACTCATATTAAAAAAGTTAATTCTAAGCTTATTTAATAAATTTTCGTTGCCCATAATTATTCCAAATACAAGTATGGCTATAGCTCCGTTTCCGTGGACGTAATGCATAATTAAAACAATAAGGAGCATAACCGCAAAGGTAATAGAATAGGCAAATTTTGTTTTTACGAGCGGCTTAAGCGCCATATACCATATAATTCCGAATGCGGCGGCTATAACCCCGGATATTCCAAAGGAATAAGCGGTTTGAAGGGCTATTTTGCCGTAATTTATATTTAAGGGCTCTGCGGAGGAAGCAGTATGTTTCGCAATATTTATTAATATAATCAGAAGTATTATTGCAAACGCATCGTTGAACGTAGATTCTATAGTTATTATAGTTTTATTTTTTTCGCTTGCGTCGATATTCGGCAAAAGCGGTATAATTACCGTTGAACTGGAGCAGGATACGATAGCGCCCAGCATGAGCGATTGAATAAACCCTGCTCCGCCTGTTATGTAAAATACTGCGCCTACGAGAACCGTCGAAAGGAATAATCCTGTAAAAATAAGCACCATCGAAACATAAGACGATTTGAATACCGTAATAAAATTTAGTTCGAGTCCGCCCTGGAACATAATTAAAATAAGCACTAAAGTGCTTAAATACGGAGCGAACGATAAAAAGACCGATTGATTGAAAACATGATATATAGGACCCAGCAAAAGACCCGCGACCATTAAAAATAAAACGGAAGGAATTTTGGTATATTGGAAAAGTATTTCCCCGAAAAAACCAAGTATTATTATTATGCCGAAAATACCTATCGCAATAGACGGAGACATAAGGCGGAAATTTTATTAATTAATTTAATTTGCAAGGAACGCGGGTTATATTATATAATCAATTATATAATATAACAGCAACTGGATTCAAATAAATAAAATGAACGAGAATGAAAAACGGTTAAAAATAGAAGAAATATTTAATAATTTAAAGAACTTCATAACCAAGATTAAAACCGATGCTTTAAATTCAGGCAAAAAGAACGAATGCTCAAGTTCGGTATCTTATATAGGTATGATATTTGACGAAATGTCAAATTCGTTTAAAAAAGGCAAGTCCATCGATATCTATAAAATATCGGAAGGCCTCGACGATGAATTAAAGCGGGAACTTGCCGAATTAAATACATTAAATACGGAGGCTTTGCCTTCTTCCGCAAATATGCTTTCGGAAAAACTCGACGCACTTTCTTTATACTGCAACGATGTGTTTATGGAACTGATGGCGGGAGACTCGTGCGCCATACCCGAAAGCTATAAAAATTAAAATGCCTTCCGCTTATCTTATCCTTATGCTGTTTCCTTCGGCTTTTATAATAGAATTTTATACGGGTTCGTTCAAATATAAATTCCATCCTTTGAATATAATGGGAAGAATTGCGGTATATTTGGAGAAACCTTTTTATTCTTTTTCTAATAAATTTATATCCGGCATTCTTTATAATATATTTACCGTTTTTACGATATCGGTAATTTTTTCGGTCGTAAGTTTCTTATTTATTAATATTTCTCCCCTGCTCTTTTATGTTTTTTCCGTATATATCCTCGCTTCTTTTCTTTCCGCGGGGGGATTAAGGCATGAAAGCCTGAAAATATATAACCTGCTCAAAAACGGCGGCATAAAATCCGCCGGAAAAAATCTGCGGTCGCTTGCCGGCAGAGACGGCGAAAACCTTAATTCGTCCGAAATTTCCAGAGCCGTCGTCGAATCCGTTTCCGAAAATACCGGCGACGGCATAGGCTCAGTAGTTTTTTATTTTACCGCCGGAATAATATCCGTATTAATATTGCAGTATTATGCGCAGAAACATATACAGGTTTCGCCTGTTGTCTTTTCGGGGGTTTTATTTGCCGCAATATATAAAACCGCAAATCTTTTGGACTCATTAATAGGATATAAAAACAAAAAATATGAAAAATTCGGTAAATTTTCAGCCAGATTAGACGATGTTTTAAATTTTATTCCTTTTAGGATAACGGCTTTCTTTATGCTGTTATCCGTATTTATTTTAAGCATTGCTTTCAATAAGTCGAAAAAGGCATATAATATAAAAGACGCCGTATTATCTTTTATAAAATTCAGAAAAAGCCATCCTAGTCCTAACGGCGGACAGCTTGAGTCGATAACGGCAGGCGCGCTGAAAATAAAGTTGGGCGGAGTTAATTATTACGGCGGAGTCGAAAGCAAAAGGCCGGTTATCGGATTTGAAAACTACGGGTTTGTCGATATAAGAAACATTATAGATGCGGTTACTATTATGGAACTGGCGTCGATACTTATCATTATTTTTTACGCCGCAATAACGGCCTGTGCAGCATCGGTATAATTAGAACCGCTTCGGGTTTGTTTTAGGCAGGTAATCAATCTTCTTCATAGATGCAAATCTGGACTTCCTCATCTTTTTTTGCTTTGTACATAGCAATATCAGCCTCTTTAACGAGTACGTCCGCCGGCTTGCCTATTTGATATCCAGCTACGCCTATAGATAATCCTATTTTTTTAGATTTGCCGCCGTCTAAGATAAAATTATCGAAATTTAAATCATGTGCTCCGTCGGATATAAGAGTTTTTAATTTTTCTTTAAACGCATTTTGAAAATTAGATAAAATTCTATTTGCTACTATAGTTGACCTTTTTGCAGGAGTATTCGGCAGTATTACGGTAAATTCGTCTCCGCCGTATCTATATGCCGAATCTACGTTTTTTCTTACGGCGTTCTTGAGGGATTCTCCTGTAAGCCTTATTACTTCGTCGCCTGCTTTATGCCCTAGTGCGTCGTTAAAAAATTTAAAATTATTAATGTCGATAAAAAGAATCGATAAATCGTATCCGTATCTTGAACACCTCGATACCTCTTTTTCAATTTCTTCGTAAAAAAATCTCGAGTTGTAAAGTCCTGAAAGGCTGTCTAATTTAATTTCGTTGGATAAAGATAATTCAAGCCGTATTTCTTTGGTTATATCTCTTACTAAATATAAAGTTCCTTTAATCTCGCCTGAACCGCCGTAAAGTTCTATTTTTTCGTTTTCGAAATAGTGGCTGCTCCCGTCGATTTTACAAATATTGGATATCTTGTAACCGGATGCAAGGTCTTTTATGTGTGTCGGTATTACCTGTTCTTGAAACAGATTTTCAAAATAATGGATAAGCCTTATATTTTTATTTAAAAATTCTTCCATATCGGTTTTTAGAATAAGCGGAGCGGTATTGTTATAAAAAACCAGGTTATCCGCTTTATCTATAACAAATGCTCCTTCATCCAAAGAATTAAGCAAATTTTTAATTTCTATATTTTCTAACAAATCATGTTCTAAATCGTTGAATTCTGCGGCAACCAATATTTTCTCCCCGGAAAAAAAAGATTCCTTTTAAATTATCCAGTATATTAATGAATATTATAATTTATTTAAAAATAATAGATTATTTCGATTTTATAAAAAATATTTTTAATTATCAAGGAATATTTTATTAAATATTATATTAAATTACCGGCGCCGGTTTATTTTCTAAAAAATAAAAGTTTATCGAGAAACCCTTTTCCGCCGTTACTAGCTTTACTCAAAACATCCCCGTCTATTTTAACTGCAACATTGAGATTTCCGTTTTTACCTCCGAAAACCCCGGCATCGCCTTTATCTTCGAATGTTATATTTCTCATGCCGTACAAAAGTTCGTTTAATCTAAAATTTAATATGGTTCGCTCGGAAGTTTTTATCCTCGCCATGCCGTTGCAAGCCTTACATTTATATAAAAATATATCGCCGTATCCGCCGCAATTTCTGCATGACTCTATTACGCCGGAATTTTTGTTTTTAATATTCCCGGTGCCGCGGCATTCGGAACAAGTCATGCTTACCGTACCTTTCTCCTTGCCTTCTCCGTTGCAGGATGGACATTTTATATAGCGCTCGACGTCGATTATTTTTTCTATAAAATTTTCCGGTTTTTCTAAATCTTCTTTAAAATTTTTATTTTTTTGAAACCTTTGTTCTATATCGCGGGTAAAATCTATAATTATATTTACGTTTGCTCCGTCCCTGAGCCTTGTTCTGTAAGGGGTTATATTATTTTCCGGCCGGGCGTTTTTAAAAGCCCTGTATTCTTTGAGTTCTCTGTCGTACGCGCTTCTAAGAACGGTATCCGAAAGCGTTTTATACGCTTCGTTTATATCTATGAATTTATCTTGGTTTTCCGGATTTTTATCCGCTTTGTCGGGATGATATACTGCGGCGAGTTTTCTATAACTGCTTTTAATTAAAGATTCTCCTGCATTTTCGTCTATGCCCAGTATTGAATAATAATCTTTCATAGCTCGTTTCGACTTATTTTGCAGTTTTTCTAATGTGAATATATTTTAATTATACGAAATTATATTATATATCTGATTTGGATTTTATTTTCTTTATTATTTCGCTTGTGGATTTCCCTTCGATAAAATTTATTAAAACCGTTTCTCCTCCGGACGACTCTACTATATCGCTGCCGGCTATGCTTTTTCCCTTATAATCGGCGCCTTTTACAAGAACGTCCGGCTTAATTTTTTTTATGAGTTCATAAGGGGTATCTTCGTCGAACATAACGACATAATCCACCGGTTTAAGATTTGCAAGGACGTATGCCCTGTCCCGTTCGTTTACCACCGGTCTGTCAGCTCCCTTCAAACGTCTGACCGATTCGTCGCTGTTTAATCCTACTATAAGTATGTCGCCGAGAGCTTTTGCTTCGTTTAAATAACTTATATGTCCCGCATGTATAATATCGAAACAGCCGTTTGTGAATACGATTTTTTTGGATTTTTTTTTAAGCTTGGACAGCTCTTTTTTTATATTTTTCGATTCGATTATTCTTTCATTTTTCATAAAAAAAGATAAATTGGAAACCCCCTGATATATTCGGCATATATCAGGGGGAAAATGGAGAAAAGAATTACTGAATATATTTTATCAAAATATATTTATTTTTGTCAATATAAAAATTTCATTTTTTAAAATTATTTTTTAAAATTTCTAAAAATAACCTTTGAATATATTTTGAAATAATGATAAATTATATTAAGTAAGCGATAGTTTTTCAGGAGAGATGTCCGAGAGGCCGAAGGAGCATGATTGGAAATCATGTATAGATGCAAGTCTATCGAGGGTTCGACTCCCTCTCTCTCCGCCAGTTATGAAACGAATTTGATAAATTATTTAGTTAAGGCAGAATAGGGACGGAGTCGAACCCTCGATAGCGCGAAGCGAAAGCGGAGCGCGCAAGAGGAAGTTCGTACGGTTTAAAACTTTTCTTTGAAAAGTTCCTCCCTCTCTCTCCGCCAGTTATGAAACGAAAGACAGCACCGGCTAAGGAACTAAGTTAATCACGGAGGTGAGTAAAATATGTTTGGATGGTCGCCGATAACGATAATAGTAATACTTATAGTCGTTTTTCTGATATTCGGAGCGGGCAAGCTTCCCGAAATAGGCAGCGGATTGGGAAAAGCCCTAAAAAACTTTAAAAACAGCGTTTCCGGAAAAGACGAAATAGACGTTACGCCCGAAGATTCAGAGGACGACGAAACGCCCGCAAAACCTAAAAAAAGACAGCTCACAAGGACAACTTCGACTCAGGCATCTTCAAAAAAAACAAAACGGGCAGGCTCAAAAACCGTTAAAACTGCTAAAAAGTAAAACAAAAAGGTTCGGATTATTTTTTTATCCTGTAAAAATGGCTGATTGAAACCGAATAATTTTTCGAGTTCGGATTTATATCGAAAAAAACCGCCATGAATTTTATCGGATGATTCGGTAAAATTTCCACGTTCGACATATTTTTCCCGTCTTTATTGTCAAGCGCCATATCTATCGCAACATTGGACATCTTTTTAAGCTTTTCGAGGCTTATAAAATTTCCGGCATATACTCGTTTGGATAAAAGAACGATGTTTTTTGTGCTGTAAAGTTTGCACGTCAGCCTGACGTAACTTACCGGAAATTTGTTTTTATTTACTAAATAACCAGTAATAAGCAGATTGTTTTCAGGCAATGCCTTAGATTTGTAAACGACGGTTTTTAACTCGAATAGTTTTATATTCGTACCGTTGCCGGGAAACAGCGTTTTAAATAAATAATATGCCGACAGTAGCGCGGCCGCTCCCAAAATCAGATAAAATATTTTTTTAAGCCCGCTTTTTTTATTGCCGTAAGCATTTCTTTCTTCGCCGTCTATTTTACTTTCTTTTTTGGGCGGAATTTTTCTTTCCGGTTTATCCGGTTTTTTTTCTTCAAAAATAAAGTCGGATAAATCTTCCTTGTCTATTTTTCCTATTGAAAAGCCTTTCCCTGTTTCGTTTTTTTCATTGAAAAGCTCTTCCTCTCCTTCGCCTAATTTCCAGTTATCCATATTTACCTTTAACCTTAATCCCGCAATCGAAAATATAAAACAGTTTATTCATATTTTATCATATAAAAATATCATTTAAAATACAAAATTTAACCGAAACATAAAGGTTTTAGAACTTGAATAATATGCGTTTGTATAATATAATTTTATTGATATAATTAATACGGAAGCGATTGGAGGGCTGGTGCCCCTCTTTGACTTCAAATCAACAGTTGTCCCCATAAGGGCAAGGCGGGTTCGATTCCCGTACGCTTCCGCCGATTAAAAATTATAAAATAAAATTTCATTGGAGGACCTAAAATGCCGTTGATTTCCGCAAAAGTAATTCTCGACGATGCAAACAAGAACGGTTATGCCGTCGGAGCTTTTAACGCCAACAATATGGAATTTTTGCAGGCAATATTCGCCGCCGCCGATTCCGAAAAATCGCCGATTATAATAGCGGCGAGCGAAGGCGCCATGAAATATGCCGGCGCGGAAATGCTCTACTCCATGGTTAAAACGCTTTCGGATGCTCATCCCCGGATATCCGCCGCCCTACATCTCGACCACGGTTCAAATATAAAAGCCGTAATGACGGCTGTAAAAGCGGGTTTTACTTCGGTTATGATAGACGCATCGCATTTTCCTTATGAAGAAAATCTTAAAATGACTAAGCAGATAGTAGGCATCTGCCATCCGGTCGGTATTTCCGTGGAGGCTGAGCTTGGAAGGCTTCAAGGCGTGGAAGACAACGTTTCCGTTGCAGAAAGAGACGCCGTCTTAGTCAACCCTGCCGAAGCGCACGATTTTGTCGAATCGTCCGGCGTAGATTTCCTTGCTCCAGCAATAGGCACTTCGCACGGAGCTTTTAAATTTAAAGGAGAAGCAAAATTAGATTTTGAAAGATTAAAAAAAGTTAAAGAACTAACGGGCATTCCGCTCGTGCTTCACGGAGCCTCATCTGTCCCCGAAGCGGCTTCTAAAAGATTCGAGGAATTCGGAGGCTATCTAAAGGGCGCAAAAGGAGTTCCGTTCGATATTTTAAAAGAAGCGGTAAAATTCGGTATCAATAAGGTCAATACCGATACCGACCTGCGCATTGCTTTTTTGGCAAAAGTAAGGGAAAGCGTCGCGACGGATAAATCGCAAATAGACCCGAGAAAGATTTTCGGTCCCGCAAGAGATTACGTCATAGAAGTCATAAGAGAAAGAATGAAGGTTCTGGGCTCGTCGGGCAGGATTTAAACCGTGCCGCCGTTCCCGTCAGTCATTGCGGGCATATCTTTGTCCGTCATTATCTTGCGGCTAAAATTTTTATAAAAAAGGCTACCAGTATAAGGGATATAAAAATAAAAGGCAGGAGAAGAGCCGAAATAGACTTAGGCGTCGAAAGCCCGTTGGTTTCTTTAATACCGATAATCAATAATGCCGCAAACCAGGCCGCCGATATGTTGTATCCGAATATAGGGAATATCGAAAAAATTCCTACGCCGGAAGCATAGCCGATTATCCTGAAAGTATTTCTTATGCCCTGTTTTCCGCCGAACAGCATTACGAACCCGTGTATTATAATAGTTAAAAGAATTAGGAAAATCGTGTATAACATCCCCAGAAGCAGTAAAAGAAAGACGATTCCGATAATTATATATATGTCTAAAAAACTTTTATTTGTAAAAAAAAGAGGTATTTTAGGCAGGACGGCATAGTTTTTATAAAATCCTATCTTAAAAAAAATTACTTCCCAAAAGAAAGAAAATACTAAGTTTATGTATGTAAAAAGCAACGCGTAAAAATAAGGCTTCGATATGCCGTTTTCTTCTTTGGCTTCGGTGTTGTTTAGTTCTTTATAAAATACTTCGGGGCTGAAAAGAGATTTTCTCCATGTTAAAAATAACGCTTTAAAAAATCCAATTTCTTTTATATCGTCGAAATCTACCATTTTTATGCCTGTCCTCCGGCCGTTTGTTCTTTGTCCAATTTATAAATTATGCCGTCTGCAAGAGCGATATAAGACGCCTCTATAATGTTTTCCGATACGCCCATGGTCGTCCATTTTTCTTCTTTATCGGAAGATTCTATTAGCACCCTTACATAAGAAGCTGTCCCCGATTTTGTTTTACTGCTTATAACCCTCACCTTAAAATCGGTAAGTTTCATTTCGTCCAGCACCGGATAAAATTTTACGAGCGCTTTTCTTAAAGCGTTGTCTAAAGCGTTTACCGGACCGTTTCCGACGGCAACCGTATGTTCGGTTTTACCTTTAACTTCTATCATAACGACGGCTTCGCTGAAAATGTTTTGAGCGGATGCTTTTTCTGTATTTACCTTAAAAGATATAAGCTTAAAATATTCCTTATTTTTAAAGTCTTCGGATGAATATTTATTTAAAAGGATTTTAAAAGACCCGTCGGCGCTCTCGAAATTAAATCCTAAACTTTCCAGTTCTTTAATTTTATCCAAAAGTTCCGCTTCGCGGGCAGCCGAAAGAACGCCGATGTCTAATCCCAGCTCTTTTGCCTTGGCTTCTATATTGCTCTTGCCCGATAAATCGGAAATTAAGAACCTTCTGCCGTTTCCTACAAGCGAAGGGTCGATATGCTCGTAGGAAGAAGGATTCTTTAATACGGCGTTTGCATGAAGGCCGGCTTTATGGGCAAATGCGCTTTCTCCTACGTAAGGCATATTTTTAACAGGAGTATTGTTTGAAATTTCGTCTATTAACCTGCTTACTTTAAGGAGATTTTTAAGTTTTTCCCTCCCTATAGTTTTAAATCCGGCTTTTAATTCTAAATTGGGTATGATAGACGATAAATTTGCGTTTCCGGTTCTTTCTCCGTAGCCGTTTATAGTTCCCTGAACGTGTCTGACGCCGTCAAGAACGGCGGCAATCGTATTTGCTACGGCGCAGTCGGTATCGTTATGGGTATGGATTCCGAGGCGGTTTATGTCTATCTTGTGCGCTATTTTAAGTTTATTCAAGACTTTATGGATATCGTCGGGCAGACAGCCCCCGTTCGTATCGCACAAAACTACTTTATCCGCTCCTGCCGAAAGTGCTGCATTTATAGTTTTTACGGCATAATCTTCATTATCCTTAAACCCGTCGAAAAAATGCTCCGCATCGAAAAATACTTTTTTCCCGCACGATTTTAGAAATTCTACCGAATCCGATATAATGTCTAAGTTTTCGTTTAAAGATATTTTTAAAACGTTTTCGGTGTGCATATCCCAGGATTTGCCGAAAATAGTAATATATTCCGTATCGGTTTCACCGAGTACTATTAATCCGGCATCTTCTTTTGCCTTGTTATTTTTCTTTCTGGTGCTCCCGAATGCGGTTAATTTAGAATTTTTTAAAGTTTTTTTCGAAGCCGCATCGAAAAATTTTTTGTCTTTCGGATTAGATGCGGGGAACCCGCCTTCAATAAAATTAATGCCCAGTTCGTCTAAAATGTCGGTTATCATTAATTTATCGTCTATAGACAGAGAGAACCCTTCTCCCTGCGTCCCGTCCCTCAAAGTAGTATCGTAAACTTCTACGAAGCCGGTTTTTGCACTGTTGGAATTTTTATTTTTATCCGAATTCATATTTTTAAATTTTTTATTTGCCGAGATTGAACGCATCATGGAGTATTCTTGCGGCAAGTTCGGCATATTTGGCGTCTATAACGCACGATATTTTAATTTCTGACGTTGAAATCATCATAATATTTATATTTTCTTTAGCGAGAACGTCGAACATAGTAGAAGCCGTTCCGTAATGGTTTCGCATGCCGACCCCTATAACCGAGATTTTGGCAATTTTATCGTCGCTTATTACCTCTTTTGCGTCGAGTTCTTTTGCAAGGCCGTCTGTTATTTCAAGGGCTTTTTTTAAATCTTTTTTAGACACCGTGAAAGTCAAATCGGTATGCCCTTCCACCGAAATATTTTGTATAATCATATCCACTACTATATTGGCATCCGATATTCTCGAAAAAATTTTAGCCGCAATGCCGGGCTTGTCGGGAATCCCCCTGATAGAAATTTTAGCTTCGTCTTTATCGCATGCAACGCTTGAAACCTGCAATTCTTCCATATCCTTATCGTCTCCTAAAAATTTTATTTGGGTTCCTTTTCCTTCGGTAAAAGTCGATTTAACAAATAAGTTTACGCCGTATTTCATGGCAAATTCCACCGACCTTATCTGCAGGACTTTAGCGCCGAGACTCGACATTTCAATCATTTCGTCGAAATATACCACGTCTAAACGCCGCGCATCAGGAACGATACTAGGGTCGGCGGTGTAAACTCCGTCCACGTCCGTATATATATCGCACCTGTCGGCTTTAACGGCCGCCGCAACGGCAACCGCGGTGGTGTCCGAACCGCCTCTGCCGAGCGTAGTAATAAATCCGTTTGAATCAATCCCCTGAAATCCGGCTATTACCACGATCTTACCGTTTTTAAGCATTTTATATATATTATCCGAATCTATCGAAGATATTCTTGCCTTCCCGTAAGATTCGTCCGTAGCAATTCTTACCTGATGCCCTAGAAGCGGAACGGCATCGTAACCTTCGATTTTTAGAGCCAGCGATAAAAGCCCCGAACTAATCTGTTCGCCGCTGGATATTATCAGGTCTGTTTCCATATCGTCCTGGCGTCCGCCCATTTTAACGGCAAGGTCCAAGAGCCTGTTGGTTTCTCCGCTCATAGCGCTTACGACGACCACGATGTCGTTGCCCGCAAGCTTTTCTTTTATTACGCGTTTCGCGACCTGTTTTATCCTTTCTATGCTTCCCATAGAAGTGCCGCCGAACTTTTGAACTATCAACGCCATAAATTATTTTTTCCTTATATTTGTATATTATTATATTAAGGTTTATCCTTTTTTGCCGTTCTCGGGTTAACCTTGTGTATGGCTTCTCCGATAGAATCTAAAGCCGATTCGGGAACTATCTCCGAAAGAGTGGGATGGGAATGTATGGTCGATTCGATATCGAAGACCGTTCCCCCGAAATGCATATACGAAGCTATTTCGGCAATAAGCTCCGGAATGTCCGCGCCGATTCCGGTAGCGCCTAAAATCTTTTTCGATTTTTCGTCAGTAATAACCTTTAAAAAACCTTCCGGTTCTTCCATGGCCAGCGCCATTCCGCTTGCGGCGTAAGAAAAACGTCCGACGGAATATTTTAATTCCGAAAGTCCGGCATCGCCTTCTTTTAGGCCGACGGTTCCTACGGCCGGATTTGTATATACCGACCATGGAAGAACCGCGTAATCCTTTTCTTTAATAATTCCGGCAATATTATCGGCCGCGATAATCCCGTCGTAGGATGCCTTATGCGCAAGCATAGGTCCGTCCGTTATGTCGCCGCAGGCATAAATTCCTTTAATATTCGTCTCGTTACGAGCATCGGTTTCGATCTTTCCCCTCTTGTCCAATTTTACCCCGGTTTCTTCGAGTCCTAAACCGGACGTATTCAATTTTCTGCCGATTGAAACAAGCACTTTTTCCGCTTCTAACCTTTCGCCTGTTTTTAGCTCGACTTCCGCGCCGGTTTTTCCGTTTGAGCCTAAAGCTTTAATGCCTGCGACTTCCGCGCCGGTCATTATATCTATATTGCGGGACTTGAAATTTTTTTGAATAAATTTAGAAATTTCCTTGTCCTCCGTAGAAAGAATAGACGGTAAAAGCTCTATCATTTTGACTTCAGAACCGAATTCCGAAAAAATATTAGCAAATTCGCATCCTATGACGCCTGCGCCTATTATAATCAGCGACCCGGGTATAGTCCTTAACGAAAGGGCTTCGTCGGAGGTTATTATATTTTTATGGTCTATGTTAAAAGACGGTATCATAAGAGGAACCGAGCCGGTAGCTACGATAACGTTATCGGCCGAAATTTCGGCGTTTAAACCGTCTTTTGCATTTATTTCTACCCTAAAGGCCGTCCCGTTTTTACCGGCAATTTTTCCTGCGCCGTAAAAAATATTAACCTTTCTTGCCTTTAATAATTTTTCGACGCCGCCTGTGAGGACAGACACAACCTCGTCTTTATAATTTATTATCTCGTCGAAATTAAAATTAAATCCGCTTACGAAAAAACCCCGTTCAGGTTCTTTAAGCCTTTTCAGATATTTCGCCTTAGAATAAAGAACTTTCGTCGGGATGCATCCCCTGTTCAGGCAGGTGCCGCCGAATCTTTCTTTTTCGATAATTGCCGCGGACAAGCCGTTAATGGCGCACTTTAATGCGCTTACGTACCCGGCTGGACCGCCTCCGATAATGCAAACGTCGAACTTTTCCAAAAATTAACCTCCAAAACTATAATTATATTGTATTTATAAAATTTTTTCTATTTTTATATTTCTTTTTTCTTTATTTTTTTTACTGCCGATTATCCCGATATTTATAGAATAATAATTTCCAGCCGCATATTTTCCGTAGTCTATTTTTACCGTATCCGTCCATTCGGCTATAGTCAGGCTTCCGCCTTCAAGCGAATCGAAAAATCCGCAGCTTTCAAGGTCGTAAACGTTCTTCAGCCTGTAAAAATCGAAATGGTCTATGTTAATGCCGCCGCACCGGTAATGATTCATTATAGAATAAGTAGGGCTTGCCGCAATCGTATCTCCGCAAAAAAAACGTATAATTCCAGAGGTAAATTTCGTTTTTCCGGCTCCCAGAGGACCGTTTAAAGCGATAAAATCGGAAGGTCTTAACTGTTTCGCAAATTCCCCGGCAATTAATTCGGTATTTTCAGGGGAATCCGATTCAAAAGTTTCAAACTCCTGCAGTTTAACGTCCGGCATACAAAATTATTTTTCGGATTTATTTTTAGCCGCGGTCATCGCTTTGATTATATCGTATCTCGAAACTACGCCTATAATTTCCTTATCGTCGTTTACTATGGGAATAGAGTAAAACTTTTTATCCGCCATAACGGTTGCAAGACCGTAAATATCGTCCGTTTCTTTAGCGTAAAAAACGTCTTTATTCATAATATCCTTAATTTTAGTCGCCGTTATTTTGTTTACGTCTTCTTTAAAATGTTTTGAGGTTCCGAGGTAAAATATGCTGTCGAAAATAGTAAAAACCGTAGGTATATGAAGATTGGATTCCTGATATACGAGGTCGGTTTCGGAAACTATTCCGCATAATTTTTTATCGGCATTTACCACGGGAATAGCGTTTATTTTATCTTTAAGAAAAATATCGGCCGCCTTTTTTATTTCGTCTTCTTCGTTTAAAACTATTACCTTTTTAGTCATAATATCGCCTGCGGTTATCATTTGCTATATCTCCTTTTGTTGGTTTTTAATTAAATTAACTGCTTTAGGAATATTTTCCGTTATTTTTACCGCGCCGGCGCCAAAATCTCCGTATTCGCTTTCAAGATTTTTTGCGGAATAAACCAATATAAACGCCGCGCATTTCATGCTCATATATAAACTCATACCGCCGCAGATGAAAGCGCCGATGAGTCCGCTCAAAGCGTCTCCGCTTCCGCCGCTTGCAAGTAAAGGGCTGTGTCCGCATTGCAATGAAATCCTCTCCCCGTTTTTATCGAAAATAAATATGCTTGACCCTTTAAGCATCAAATATACCCCGAATTCTTTTGCAAAGTTTTTCCCGGCGGTTATAGGGTCTTTTTCTACTGTTCTTCTGTCTATGCCTGAAAGACGTTCCATTTCTTTAAAATGAGGCGTAAGTATTAAATCGGTTTTACCTGCCGTTTCCTTTAAAAAGGCGGTATCTTCAGATAAGATATTCAATGCGTCCGCATCGAGAATAACCGGAAATTTAATTTCGGGAAGAAGCCTGTGTAAAAATATTTTGGTTTCTTCTCTTAAACCTATGCCGGGTCCTATAACCGCCGCATTTTTTCCTTTTAATAAATTTTCTTTTATAATTTCGGCGCCGCTTTCCTTAAAAAAACCTGCGTTGTCGTCAAAAACGGGATATGTCATAATTTCGTCGGTTTTTATTTCCATAACGTCGTTAAGTTTAGCCGGAACTGCGGCGGTCACGAGGCCGGAGCCGCCTTTAAATCCGGCATACGACGCCATAAAAGCGGCGCCGCTTTTACCGGAACTTCCCGCTATGACTAGAAGATGCCCGTAATCGAATTTAGTGCCTGTTTTTTTCCTGTCTTTAAAACACCCGGAGATTTCTTCGGGCAAAATTATCTCTATTCCGGCGCGGTGTTTTTTTAACAGCTGAGCGGGCTGGTTTATGTCTATTAAAACAGTTTTTTCGCCTAAAAGCAGTTTTTCCCCGGCGTTTATATAAAACCCTGTTTTTAATCCTCCGAACGTAAGAACTTTTTTTATGTTATTTTTTATGCCCGCGCCCATAAATTCGCCGGTATCGGCATTCAAACCGCTTGGAACGTCTATGCAGATTATGTCGCGATGTTTGACGCAATCGCTCTTTTCGTTAACGATTTCGATAATTTTTTTAAAAAAACCGTTTATTTCCCTGTTCAGGCCTACGCCGAAAACCGCATCTGCCAGAATATCCGTATTATCTAAAATTACGCCTAAAACCGGAATTTTATCTTCTTTCGATATTTCGGTCACTTCTGCGCCGAGATTTATCAATATGTCTAAATTTATCTTTGCTGTTCCTTTATAAGAGCCGATTTCGGCAAGGATTACCGTTTTAGGATTAAATCCCGCGTTAAAGAGGTACCTCGAGAGAACGAAACCGTCCCCGCCGTTATTTCCTTTGCCGCATATCACGGTAATTATAGATTGTCTAAGAAAACTTTTTCCGTATAAATTTAAAATCTCCCTGTAGCATCCTCCTCCGGCATTTTCCATTAATATATTTTCGGAATAGCCGAAAGACGAATAGCTTTCTTCGTCTATTTTTTTTAAATTTTCGGAAAAATATAATTCCATTTTTTTAAATTTTCTATTGAACTATAACTACGGCGCAGGCAAAACCTTTATCGTGCGTTATGCTTACTTTTGCCGAAATATTTTTATCTAATTCTATATAAGGCTGCCCGCTTTCGTCGTTTAATATCTTTATTTTATTTAGCGGAATAGAAAAAAGGCCTTTTCCTAAAGCCTTTAAAAAAGCCTCTTTTGCGGCAAAATATCCGGCGGCTTTTTCGAATCCCCTGTTTTCGTTTCTGCTTTTAGCATTCTCTATAATTTTTACCTCGATTTCCGAGAAAACTCTGGAATAGAACTTTACTCCGCGCGTTTTAAGCGCTTTTCTTATTTTGCCTATATCGACCAGGTCTATTCCTATTCCTTTAATCATTGTTTCACGCTCTCCGCACCCTTTTCCCTGCATTGGAATTTTGCGAATTCCGCCGCTTTTATAATGCCGAACATTTCTTTTACGGCGGCTTCCAAGCCTGTAAATACCGCCTTGGATACTATAGAAAATCCTATATTAAACTCTTCGAATCCGTCTATTAATGCTATGTCGTATATATTTTTATAATCTAGTCCGTGCCCGGCATTAACTTTAAGTCCGATTTTTAAAGCATATTCGACCGCCGTCTTAATTCTCGAGAGCTCTTTTGCTTTTCCCGCTCCGGTGGTTTCGCCGGCGTATCTTCCGGTATGTATTTCTATGAAATCGAATCCCGCCTCTTTTGCCGCGTCCGCCTGTTTTGTATCGGGCTCGATAAAAGCCGATGTTATGCTGTCAAAAGATTTAAATTTAAAGGCTTCCGTGATATTTTTATATCTTTTTATATCCGCGGCTACGTCGAGCCCGCCTTCAGTAGTGAGTTCTTTTCTTTTTTCGGGAACGATAGTAACGCTTCTCGGCATAATATCTATTGCTATTTCCACTATCTTTTCTTCCGCCGACATTTCAAGATTTAATCTTTTAGTCAACTTCGATATAACCCTTACGTCTTCATCTTTTATATGCCTTCTGTCTTCCCTTAAATGACAGGTTACGTTGGATGCTCCGGCTTCTAAAACGACGAAAGCCGCATGAACGGGCGACGGAAAGTTTTCTCCCCTTGCATTTCTTAAAGTTGCTATATGGTCGATATTAACGCCTAATTTCATATTTAATTATACCTCTGTTATTTTTAGTTTCCGAAAAAGGGTGCGGTTTTGCGGCTTATTATAAAAATAAAATTAATCTCCGCTGATTCTACCCTATTTCCTTCCTGAAGCATTTTTCTATTTCTTCCTTTATTTCGGAGCCTATATTGTTTATCTCTTCTCGGCTTTCGCCTTCGACGAGAACCCTGAGATAATTCTGCGTTCCGGAGTATCGGACGAATATTCTGCCCCTGTCTTTTAAGACTTCTCCGAAATATGCAATTTTTTTTGAAACCTCAGGCAGTTCTTCTATGTTTTTTCTATAAGGAACATCGACGTTAAAAAGAGCCTGCGGATAAGGTTCTATCACTTTTCTCAGTTCGGAAAGCGGCATACCCGTTTTTACCATTACGGAAAGAAGTTTTAAGGCCGATATTATGCCGTCGCCGGTGTTGATATCGTCTAAAAATATTATGTGGCCCGACTGCTCTCCTCCGAGATTATACCCGTCTTTCAGCATTTTTTCCATAATATACCTGTCGCCTACGTCTGCGTAAACCGTTTTTATCCCGTGCTTTTTAAATAATATCTCCAGGGCTACGTTTGACATAGGGGTGGTAACCACGCCGTTATTTTTTAAATATCCTTCGGTTTTCATATGCAGGGCGCAGATTGCTAGAAACTCGTCGCCCAACAGAGTCTTTCCGTTTTCGTCGCAAAAAATTACCCTGTCGCCGTCCCCGTCTAAAGCCAATCCTACGTCGGCGCCGTTTTTCTTGACGGAGGAACTTAAATGTTCGGGATGCATCGAACCGCACCCTTCGTTAATGTTTATTCCGTCGGGGCTTGCTCCTTCTAAAATAACTTCGGCTCCAAGCTCCGAAAAAACTTCCGGAGCGGCTTTATAATTAGCTCCGTTTGCGCAATCGAGAACTATTTTCAGTCCGTTTAAGGTAAGATTTTTAGGAAAAGAAAGTTTGGTAAAAATAACGTATCTTCCGGTGGCGTCGTCTATTCTGTGGGCTTTGCCTATATTAATTCCGGTCGTGCCGGCGTTATCGAAATTAAAATTAAAAAATAAATCTTCGATTTTTTTTTCTACTTCATCGTCGAACTTAAACCCGTTTCTGTCGAAAAACTTAATTCCGTTATCGTAAAAAGGATTATGCGAAGCGGAAATTACGACTCCTGCATCGGCTCTCATGCTAGAAGTTATAAAAGCTACTCCGGGCGTAGGCATAGGTCCGACCAAATAAACGTCCGAACCCATGGCGCATATACCCGACGAAAGAGCAGTTTCCAGCATATAGCCGGAAATTCTCGTATCTTTTCCTATAACTATTTTTAACCTTTTGTCTTTGGATTTTAAAACCTTAACTAATGCCATACCTAGTTTTAAAGCAACTTCGGATGTCAAAGGGTATCTGTTTGCCTGTCCGCGCACGCCGTCCGTGCCGAATAACTTTCTGCCGTTCAAATTATCTCCTTTCTATCGCTATATTAACGTTTACTTTTTTATTATACAAAATTTTTACCAGTTTTGTAGGTTTTCTTAAGGAAACCGTTAATAATTTATTTTTGCCTATATTATTTAAATTTATTTTCATTGTAGTTATAACAGAGAGGTGTCCAACGATGTCTCTCGGCCCTCTTACTCTGACGTATTGCGGGAATACTTCCATGCTTCTTAAAATATATCCTTTAGGAAGGGTTCCAGCCGTTACCGGAAGTACTTTTACGTATCTTGTTATAATTCTGCTTATTATTATAGGAACTATCCTAGGGCGAATTTTAATAATTTTAACTCCGTTAGGAAGATTTAGATAAGCGCTGCCTAAAATTATCGTATTTTTTTTTGCCAATAGGGAATATCCGTTTATTTTAAAAATAATTTTTTTATTAAGTTTCATCAGCGCAATTCTCGAGCCGCGCAGTTTTAAATGGATTTTTGCCGGAAGCGCGTTGCTGACGGCATACCCTTTGGGAAGATGCTCGACGGCTAGCCCTGCCGTATAGACGGCATCCTGTTTAGTTCCTCCGACGACGTAAGCCCATATAATAGCGGCAAAAACTAGAGAGAAAAGTTTCAGCCAGAAATTTTTTTTAATCAGATTTTCTAAATATTTGCCCATTTTTATTTTTGGCCGTATTTTCCGAACAAAAGTTCCGAAGCGGTTCTTATTAAACTGTGTCCGTGGTCGTACTGGTATTTTAAATTTTTTAAAAGCTGGTTCCTCAAATCTTCCATATTTTCTACGTTAGATATTTTTTTAGGGCGGACAATCGAAATTTTGCCGCTTTCTTCGGAAATAACTAACGAAAAGGCATCGGTAAGCTCGGAAAGTCCAATTGCGGCTCTGTGTCTCGTTCCTAATTTTTTGCTTATATTGTCCTCGGTGGAAAGAGGCAGATAACAGGAAGCGGCGGCAACCCTGCCCTTTTGAATAATAACGGCGCCGTCGTGAAGAGGCGAAGGCGGAGTAAATATGCTTAAAAGAAGTTCTTTGGATACTATAGAGTCTAATTTGACCCCGATTTTTAAATAATCTCCGAGAAACACGTTTCTTTCGAAGACTATTATCGCTCCTATTCTTTTTGAGGCCAGTTCAAAAGCCGCCTTAGAAGTTTCTTCGATTAAGTTTACTCTTTCTAATTTATTCTGGGCGACCGCGAAAGGATTTTTTCCGACTTCGATTAGCGCCCTTCTTATCTCGTTTCTGAAAAGAACTATTATTACGATTATAATAGAACTTAAAAAATTGCCGAAAATGTATTCCGTCGCATAAAGCTTAAATACTACGGCAAATAAAAAAACCGCAAAGACGATTATCAGTCCTACTAATACCTGAAACGCTCCGGTTCCCTTAATGAGCGTTATCGCCCTGTATATTATAAAGGCGACTATAACGATATCCGCTATATCGCGCCATCCGAAATTTTGCAAAAGAGAAAACATATTTTATGCCGTTACCCTTTCCAACAAAGATAACGCCGACGAGGTTTGCTTTACGTCGTGAACCCTTACGATATCGACGCCTTTAAGTTTTAAATAAGATGCAAGCGCAAGATTTCCGCTTAGGATTTCGCTTTTATTGTTTCCGGCGATATGTTTTATAAACGATTTCCTTGAAACGCCAGCCAGGACAGGCATTCCAAGCGATTTAAAAGATGTAATGCCTGCCAGCAGATTATAGTTATCGTCTATGGATTTTGCAAAACCGAATCCAGGGTCGAGTATAATATTGCCGGTATCGTATCCTTTAGTTTCGAGATATTCGGCTTTGTTTTTAAAATAAGACAATATCTCATAAAAAATATCGTCGTAAGCCTCTAAATTTTTTTGCATATTTTCGGGGGATTTCTCTCTTGAATGCATCATAATATACGGAGCTCCCGTATTTTTCAGGATTTTAGCCATTCCTTCGGCGTCGAATGAAAGGCCGGATACGTCGTTTACGATAGAAGCTCCGGCATTTAAAGCTTCTTTTGCAACCTCCGGTTTTCTCGTATCTATCGATATAGGGACAGACGTTGTTTTATGCAATTTCTCGATTACGGGACAGACCCTGTCTATTTCGGTTTGAATATCGACTTCCAGAGACGACGGCCTTGTGGATTCGCCCCCTATGTCTATAATGTCGGCTCCCTCTTTTTCTATTTCGACGCCTCTTTTAACCGCGGAAGAATAATCCGAATATTTGCCTCCGTCCGAAAATGAATCGGGGGTAACGTTAAGAATACCCATTATATAAGTTTTTCCGTTAAAGACTATGTCGTTTTTTTTGGTTCTTATCGTCGCCGGATTAGATTTTTTGAAAGATTTATCGCATTCCGAAAGTATATTTTCCAGTTCCGCGGATAATTCGCTTAAACCGAATTGCTGAGTTTTTATTTTCTTTACGATAATCCTTAACTGTATCGGCGTTCCGAATAAAATAGAATCGGATACCGCAATTTTTCCGGTAATGACGTCTCTATGATTGGCAACTTCAGCCCCTATGCTGAGAGCTTCCTGCTTGAGTATATTCAGCGCTGTCGAATTTATATTTTTCAGTTTAATAATAATATACTTAAGCTTATCCCCCATAATAATTTTGCCGGTTCCGGATACCCCTATGCCCGATAACGCGTTAAAAGCGGTATGGCTGTCCAGAATATCTACGAGATATGCTTTCATATGTAATAATTTAATTAATCTTCGATATCTATGCCTTCGCCGGTTCCGCCGCCTTTATCGCCTGAATCGTCCTTCTCCCCTTCAACTTCGTTGGTTTTGTAATCCGGCTTATGGGCGATAATAATTTCATCGATTTCTTTCCCGCTTAAAGACTCTTTTTCTATAAGTTTCAAGGCGAGGTCGTTAAGCATATCGATATTTTCGGTCAAAATAGCCCGCGCCCTTTCGTGATTTTTAGTTATGATTTCTTTGACTTCGTCGTCGATAGTCACGGCTGTGGATTCCGAATAGTCCTTATGCTGGGCGAATTCTCTTCCTAGAAATATCTGCTCTTCTTTTTTTCCGAAAGTAATAGGTCCTAGTTTTTCGCTCATGCCCCACTCGCATATCATTTTTCTAGCGATATCGGTAGCCCTTTCTATATCGTTGGAAGCTCCGGTAGTCGCCTGATTGAAGATAATTTCCTCCGCAGTCCTGCCGCCGAGTAAAATCGCTATTTCGTTAAGAAGGTATTCTTTATCGTAGTTGTGTTTTTCGTCAATCGGCAGCTGCTGGGTAAGTCCCATTGCCATACCTCTTGGAATTATGGTTACCTTATGGATAGGGTCCGTCCCGGGAAGCAGTTTTGCGACGAGTGTGTGTCCCGATTCGTGATAAGCGGTAACTTTCTTTTCTTTTTCCGTGATTACCATGCTTCTTCTTTCCGTTCCCATCATTACCTTATCTTTAGCTTCTTCGAGGTCTGCCATAGTAACGGCCGTTTCGTTTTTTCTGGCGGCCAAAAGAGCTGCTTCGTTGACCATATTTGCAAGGTCGGCGCCGGAAAATCCCGGAGTTCCTCTTGCTATAACTTTTAAATTCACGTCTTTATCTAAAGGCACGTCTTTTATATGGACTTTTAATATTTCTTCCCTGCCTTTTATGTCCGGTTTAGGAACTACGACCTGCCTGTCGAACCTGCCCGGCCTTAGAAGAGCCGGGTCTAAAACGTCCGGCCTGTTCGTAGCCGCAATTAAAATCACGCCTTCGTTTGGTTCAAAACCGTCCATTTCTACGAGAAGCTGGTTAAGAGTTTGTTCCCTTTCATCGTGCCCGCCTCCTAAACCTGCGCCTCTATGCCTTCCTACGGCGTCTATTTCGTCTATAAATATTATGCAGGGAGCGCTTTTCTTTCCCTGCGCAAAAAGGTCTCTTACCCTTGAAGCGCCTACGCCGACGAACATTTCGACAAAATCGGAACCGCTTATGCTGAAGAAAGGAACTCCCGCCTCTCCGGCTATAGCTTTTGCAAGAAGCGTCTTACCCGTTCCGGGAGGGCCGACCAATAGAACGCCGTGGGGTATTCTGCCTCCGAGTTTCGTGAATTTTTTAGGGTCTTTTAAGAAATCTACTATTTCTTCCAATTCCTGCTTCGATTCTTCTATGCCGGCCACGTCTTTAAATGTTACTTTGTTCGTGCCGTCGTTTAAAAGTTTAGCTTTCGATTTTCCGAAAGACATTGCCTTTCCCGCCCCTCCCTGCATCTGTCTCCAGAAAAAATACCAGAACGCGAAAAGTATTATAATCATAGGCAGCCAGTCTATCAAAAAACTGAAATACCACGGCGAACCCGGTTTAGGTTTGGCGTCTATTTCCACGTTATGTTTTTCCAGAAGCGTTACGAGTCCGGGATAAGTCGGCGCATACGTTGTAAATTTCTTTCCGTTTTTAAAAACTCCGATTATGTCGTGGGATTCTACGGTAACGCTTTTAACGTTGCCTGCCTTAACTTCCTTTATTAACGAAGAAAAAATTATTTTTTGAGTTTTAGGCGGGTGATGATTGAACATCGTAAAGATAAAAATCATCAAAAAGATTATAAATATCCAGAGTAAAAGGTTTTTTAGTCTTGAATTCAAATTATATTGACCCCCTTAAGGTTTTGGCTTAAATTATTACACGGTACATATATAAATATGTCATATTTATATATTTTTTTCAATAACTATTTGCATTCTACTTGTATTTTAAATTAAGATTTAGAAAATATTTATGTATTTTTTGAAATTTTCAATCTATCCGCATAATTCCTGCATTTCTCGTAAATTCCGTTATTTTAATATCGTCGCTTATCTCGTTTAGGGAAACCCAGGCTATTTTACCGCCGAAAAGTATTAAGGGAATAACTCTCCTTACGTTTGCCGGCACTTTTTTATCTATAAAATATTCTTTCAATTTTTTGCCGTTTTTCATACCCAAAGGAACAAACCTGTCGCCGTCGTTGAAAGGTCTTATCGTAACGGGAAAACATATTTTATCGTAATCGAAATAAGCGGTATCGGGCCGAAAAATAAATTCCCCTTTTAAAATATCTTTTATAATTTTATCCGACTTTTCTGCGGATAATTTTTCTATGTGAAAGGTTTTATTGATTTCCTTAATGTTTACGGAATACCGGCCGGTTTCGCCGGCGTCATTACGGATTATGCGGTTATATCTTTTTTTGAGCCCCGATTTTGGGTTTTCGAGAGGTTCTTCCAGTTCGAAATTAAAAGATTTAAAAATTAAATTTTTTGCCGACGGAATATATTCTATAATAATCTTATCGTATTCTTTTCTGGCGGCGGTAAATGAATTAATATAAAAATAAGTATTAGGTTTTTCGGATTTTATTAATTGAACAAATGCTTTAAGATTTTTATAATAAACTATCGGTTTTTTTATGAAAATATTACTTTTATTTTTTAAATCGCAACCGCAGGCGCCCAGGACTGCAATCCTTAAGATTCTGTATAACAAAGCGTCTTCTAATACCGACAAGTCGTTTTTTTCAAAAACGATACGTTTTCCGTCCAGTTCCGGTTTGGCGATATCGTTAAAATTTTTACGCGCAATCACCTCGATAAAATCGTCGTCTTTTTTCAATATTTCCGCAGTATTTTTAACCGTTTTCAAAAAAGAGGGATTGCATTCTTTAAAGGAAGGTATGATATTTAATCTGACGAAATTTCTTAAAATTTTTGTATCCGCGTTAGTATGGTCTTCTACGAATTTTATAGAATTTTTATCTGCAAAATCTTTTATTTCCGATTTTGAATGGTTTATCAGCGGCCTGATTATCAAACCTGACCTGACGTTAAAACCGGATATAGCGCCTGCCCCTCCGCCGGTAATCAGCCTCATAACCAAATTTTCGGCAAAATCGTCCAGATGGTGGGCAACCGCTATCTTTTCAGCTTTAAAATCCGCAGCCGTTTTTATTAAAAAACGGTATCTCAAAATGCGCGCCGCTTCTTCGAGATTTAATTTATTTTCTTTTGCGTATAATTTTACGTTTCTACTCTCGGTATAAAAAGGTATGGAAAGTTTTTTGCATAAATCTCCGACAAACGTTATATCCCCGCCTGAAGACAATCTAATTTTGTGGTCGAATGAAGCGCAGGCAATATTAATTCCGAAATAATGCCTCAGTTCGTAAAGCGAACAAAGCAGAACGGTCGAATCTATGCCGCCGCTGACTGCGGCTATTACTCTTTCCCCCCAGGCAATAAGACCGGAATCTTTTACGGTTTTAGTTAATTTATTAAGGAAAGAAGAACTTAATTTATCCAATTTAATTCATATTTGTCTGCCTGCATTAAACGTGAATGCTTATATTGCCGTTAGACTCCTGCGAACTGACGGCAGGCGGAGTATTCGGCAGTTCTATCTTGATAGGCGGAGCATTCTGGATGATTTGCTGATAATTTGTCATAATGGTGCTTGCCGGAGTAGAACCGATTCCGGTTACCGTCATAAAATAAAACCTCCTTTATTATTTGACGTAACATAATTTATTATTTTATAAATTTTAAATAATAATTTCAAGTTTCAAAAGCAAACCTTAATCTTAATCGTCCGCATGGTCGAACGATATTTCGAAATAGGACCTTTTTTCTATCATATTATGAACGGGGCATCTCTGAGAAACTCTCTGCAGTTCTTCGAGCTGGTCTTCGTCTAGATTTCCGATAAATTTTATATTTTTTTCTATTTTATGGACGTAGCCTCTTTCGTTATCCGGTTCTGCTCCTGCGGCCTTTATTTCTTCAACTCTAATCCTCTTGTGGGTTAAACTTATTTCTACGCTCTTCAGGTCGTACTTCATTCTTTTGGCGAACATCATTAGAACGGACACGGTGCATGCGCCTTCGGCTCCGAGAACAAGTTCTATCGGATTAACGGCAAGTTCGTCCCCTCCTGAAGCTTCGGGTTCGTCCGTTATAAGCGTATGTTTTTCGGTAATAATCTGATTCTGCAAATTATTTAGATGTTTTACTTTTACCTTGACTAATTCGGCTTCGGACATTCTTGCTCTCCTAATCGTATTCCAATAACTCTTTTCTTACCCTGTTTACGTCGCCTGCATTAAGTTCGAACGGAAAACTCCTGATATTTTTCGGCGAAGAATCGCCGAAAGGCCTGTTGCATGCAGAAATTTCGGTTTTTCCCGGACATCCGGTGGTCTGAAAAGCCGCGCCTCTTTCTATTATCTCCGCTACGTTTTTAAACGGTATTCCGAAATCGGTTATTCTTCCGCCGCCGTCGAATTTCATATCTTCAGCCCTGCCCATGTCGTAGTCTATTATATGTCTTGCCACCTGGATTCTCCTGTATTGGCCCGCCGGACACTGAGGATGATTTTCAAGCCTCGAACCTTTTTCCCGATAAAAAGAAAAAAGATGCGACCTTGCTCCTTTATCCCTCACATCCTGCATCCTGAAAATCATTTCTTTTTCCGTTTCGCCCAGACCGACTACTAGATGGCATCCGACCTTATTTTTGCCGAAAACGGCAACGGAATATTCAAGTATATCGTTATATTTTTCCCATCTGTGCGGACCTCCTACGCCTCTCCCCCTATACTCGTCAAACAGTTCCGGGGTCGCTGCGTCTAAGGCGACGGTTACCATATCGGCGCCGTATTCCTTAAAGCGTTCTATATCGTTATGTTTTAATATAGTAGGGGTCATCAGTATAGAAACGGGACAATGCAGTTCATTTGCGAATTTTTTTAAAACGGCAAAGGTATCGTCTTTCGCCCTTTCGTGAGTAATCATCGAAATGCATATCCTATCCGCCGTATCTTTCTTCTTAAGCGTAGCCGCGATAATATCGTCCGTTTTAAATACAGGCCAATCTACTCTTATAAAACTTTTATCGTTATATTCGCCTTCCCTAGATTTCTGAAGTCCGCAATATGCGCAGTTTGCCCTGCATCCTTCATCGTAAGTCAAAAGAACGTTTATACAGTGCAGGCAGGCATTGCGGTAAAAAATGCCGGGCACGAAATCCATGGTCATTGCCGCCGCAAGGCTTACTTTTAAATATTCCGGAGAATTGCCGGAAACATTATCTCTTTTACTTTCATAATTTAAATTTAAATCTTCTAACGCCGCGGTTCCGTTCATATAATATATGTCCTCCGGTTTTATTTTTATCCGAACATTTTAAATAAAACGTTAACTCCTAACGAAGTTTCCCCTTCAAAACTGCCTTCGTAAGCAGATTCTTCATTCTTGTATTTATAGCATAAAGGCGATGAAATATCTATTAAAAGAGCTTTTATCCCGCTTTCTTTAAATGCGGCGTTTCTTTTTATGTAAAATTCTTTGCAGCAGAATCCTATATAAGTTTTAACTCCTTTTGCGGTTAATTCGCCTAAAGTTTCAACTAAATTTTCATAATTGATAATCGTCTTCGCCGTAATTCCGTATCTTTCGGCAAATTTATATGCGGTTCCGGTTTCGCATTCGCCGCAGGATATACATTTGTCTTTATTTCTGTATTCGCAGTCAATTTTTTTGGCGCAGTAAGGCAGAAGAATATATTCTGCCGATGAAATATCCTCGGGCTTCATTCCGTTTACGAAAATAAATCTCGATAAATCTTCTTCTTTTATTCCGGTGTTTTTAGAAAAATTAACTTTATTGATAATCTGCATAACGATATTAAAAAAATCTTCTTTCCCGATATTTTGAAACTCCGGTTTAAATTTTTCGAAATAATCGTCTATTTTAAATATGAGCTCGTCGAAAGGCGTATCTTTCAGACAGCTTTCTAAATCGTTAATAGCCCTTGCCGGAGAAACAAAATAGTCGCCCGTAAAATAAATATATTTTAATAAATTTCTTTTTTCGTCAACCTTTGCATAGGTCTTAAAAAGCCCTCCGCCGCATTTATAAATTTCGGAAATCATTTTAGTTTTAACGGGGTCGAATTCGTTGGAATAAATCCACTCCTCTGAACCGTAAAACCGGCGGTTTTCTTTTAAAAAATCTTCTTCTTTCCGCGATAATTCCGATTCGTAAAAAAAATCTAAACCTAAGTGTTCTTGAAATCCTGAAATAACGGCCGATTTAATCAGGTTTAAATCGGGAATACGGCCTAAAATGCTTTTAAGGGACGTTACCCTTGAAAGAATCGAACTAAAATTTTTGGACGTCAATTTTTCGACCGGAATTTTCAGGGATTTTACCATATTTTCGGGATTAAAATCTAAAAGAAGGGTTCCTTGAAAAAAATAAACCGAAGACTCATAAGTGCCGCCTGTTCCCGAAATCTTCCTGCCGTCAACTTCTATATCGTTTCTAGGCCTAAACTTTGCATCAATTCCAAGTTTGCTTATCCCTTTTGCGAAAGAGGTACAGATATTTTCAGTTAAATTTTCAAGACTTTTAATCTTAATGCTTTTAGAAGAAAATACTAGTTCCCACCCAAGCTGGGCTTCGTCGAAATATATCGCTCCTCCGCCGGTAATCCTTCTGCCGATGCTTATACCGCGCTCTTCGCAGTAATCCCGCCTTATCTCGCTGAATACCGACTGGTGATACCCGGTCAGAACGCAAGGCTTAAATCTTAAAAAACGGAAAGTGTTCTCTATTAAACCCTCCTTCCTGAGTTCTAGGAGGGATTTATCCATGCATATATTATACGAAAAATCGTTTAAACCGGTGTCTATTACCCTGAACATATTCATTGCATATTCATTGCATATTCATTTAACGGCTCATTTCTATGACGGGCAAAGCCGCTTCAGAAAAAATTAACGAACAGCATAATTCCGAAAATTTAGGCTTTAATCCGAGCTTTACGCTGAAAGGAATAATTCCCTCCGATGGATAGGCGATGCCGTTTAATCCTGATTTTACCGCAAGCTCTTCTATTTTGAACTTGCTTAGTCCGTAAGGTCTTTCGCACCCTAAAAGAACGGGCGTTTCAGTAAATTTTTTACGGGCGTATAAAAATACTTCCCCTATTTCTTCCGCTGTCGGAGGAATAACATTTTCCATTTTAGTATTATGCATCGGCATAAACCCCACTAATACCAAGGAAGAAATATCATAGTTTGAAATAATGTCGATAGCGTTAAATTCTCCTGCTATGCGTCCGTGTTTTAAACCTATTACTACGTGCGGAGAACACGGTATTTTTCTGTCCGATAGATATTTCAGGGAATTTTCGTAATCTTTAACCGTGGCGTTCAAGTGGTATATTTTGCGTATAGTATCTTCTTCGCCTATTATGTCGAGCATTGCCGAATCGACCCCTGCTTCTAAAAGTCCGTCGGCTATCTCTTCTGTTATGAGCCCGCAGTGGACTATTACTTTAAGGTTTAAATCGGATTTTATTTTTTTTATAGTTTTTATATACGGCAAAATATCGACTATGCCCTTGCTGTTTGACCCCCCGCTAAGCAAAAATCCCATGCCTCCTGATTCGTATATAGTTTTAGCCCGTTCAAAAAGTTCGTCCGGCGTTAGCGCCGGAGCCATAGATTTTAAAATTTCGGCGTTGCAGTGTTCGCATTTTAAGGAACATGAACCGCCTGTGATGGAAAAGGGGGGGAAAGAATCGGATTTACCGTTTTTAAAGTCTTCGGTTTCGTAAGACTTAATACTAGGGGCGTAAAAATTTATTTCGGAATTAAAATAGTTTTTTCTTATATCGAACCCTTTTGCATAATCTTCGTCTATATCTTCGTTGTATTCATAAAAACTCATATTTTTCTTATCTCTTTTTACAGATTATATCTTCTTTTTCCAGCTTTTTTATATAAGCGTTTACGGCATCCTCCCCCGTAGGAAGAGAATTTACGTCGGACATGGATTCGGGAAGAGGCTTTAATTTTACTATCCAGCCTTTTCCGTAAGGGTCTAAATTAATAATATGGGAGTCGTTTTCCAGCTCTTTGTTCACTTCTACGACTTCTCCGGCAAAAGGCATCGGAAAAGGGCCTACGTACTTTCCGCTTTCTATAGTCGCGGCGCTCTTTCCTTTTTTAATTATTCTGCCCACGGGTTTAACGTCGGCGTAAAGAATTTTGCCGGCTAAAGACTGAGCGGGGTCGGTCATTCCGAAGGTAAAAGTGCCGTCGGAATTTTTTCTGCCCCAAACCTGATTTTCTATATCGTAATAGAGGTCTTCGGGAATATTGCATTCGTTAAAAATCGGCATTTAATATCTTCCTATTTTTGTTTTAATATTTAATATTTATATTATCTATATAAGCTATTCGCATTTAATTCCGTCTGCTTCTATTTTTTTCTTGTATGCCTCTACGGCTTCTTTTCCGGTAAGAAGATTTTTTTTATCGGCTTCTATATTGTCTGCTTTAATTTTGCATACCCACCCTTTGCCGTATGGGTCGGAATTTATCAGCGATACGTCTTTTACCGCGTCTTCGTTAACTGCGGTTATTTCGCCGGAAAACGGAGCGGGAACGGGACCCACGTATTTGCCGCTTTCTACCGTTGCGACAGATTTAAGCTGGGCGATTTTTTGTCCGACTTTTTTCGGGGTCAGATATAGCAGTTTGCCTGCTAAACTTTGGGCTACGCTCGTCATTCCTACCGTTACCGTTCCGTCATCCCCTAGTTTTCCCCATACGTGTTTTTCTACGCTGTAGTATAAATCCTCCGGAATATCGCATCCGTTAATCTTAGACGACATGATAAATTCCTCCTTAAATTAATTATTTTTTTATTTATGATACTATAATTTTTTATTATTCTCAAGTATATCATAAAAATTTTGAAATGCGGCGTTCTAATGAAAAGAGGATAAAAAGGGGTCGGATTTAAAATCCGACCCCTTTTTATCCGGCACCTTTTTACTTTTTTATTTTATCACGCGAGTCCTTTCGATTTTAAAACTTCCATTGGATTAGAAATCGGGTCGGATAATTTAAGCTCTTTAGGATTTTTCCCTATGCTCAGCCCTATAAGCTGGGTAAAATAAACTACCGGAAGTTTCGCCTTTTCTCCGTGCGCTTTAATTATTTCAGGCTGTTTTATATCTAAAGCCGCTCCGCACAAAGGACACGGAAGCACTAACATATCCGCCCCCGCCTCTTTTGCGGAAGATAAAACCGCCGCCGATAAAGTTGCGGCTAAAGATTCGTCCTGAAGGGCGTGCGCTCCGCCACAGCATGAAGCCGAGGCATGAAATTCGACTACTTCCGCGCCGGTTGCTTTCAACAGTTCGTCTTGAAAATAAGGATTTTCCGAATCGTCTCTTTTGCTTTTATAACCGGTCATAGTAATAGTTTTCGGCCTTTCGTATAAACATCCGTAATAAGAAGCGACTTTTAGCCCTTTAAGAGGTTTCTTAACAGCCGATTTTACTTTTTCCGGACCTATTTCGTTATAAAACAGTTCCAGAAAATGCCTTACGTCCATATCGCCTTCGTATGTTCCGTAGCCGACGTCTTTAAGGAAGCTTATAACGTCTCCTTTAGCGGCGGCATTTTCGTTCATTGCCGAATTTGCCCTTAACAGACTGTGGTAGCATCCGTTGCACGGGGTAACCACGGCATCGACGTGAAACCTTCCCTTCGCCGAATCCATTACCCTTGCCGGGAGCATATAGGAAAGCTTTTCGTTGGAGCCTTTTACTTCTAGGGCGCCGCAGCAGTTAAAGTCCTCTATTTCCATTAAATCTATCCCGAACTCCTGAGCGACTATTTTAGTAGATTCGTCGTAAGCTCGAGCCATTCCTTTCAAAGAACAGCCGGGGAAATATCCTATTTTCATTGTAATTCCTCCTTTAACCTCTGGGAAACTTTCTTCCAGTCTTTAATTTTGCCGCCGAACAGCTTTATCCTTCCGCTGGTAAGCATCTTGAAACCGAGCGAGAGCTGGTCTGCGCTCATCATTTCCTTAAGCCTTCCGGTTTTAGAATAAAAATCCTTGACTATTTTAACTTCGTCTATCCTTCCGTCTTCGATAACTTCTTCCATAAAAATTTCGTCGAAAGCTTCATCGTTTGTAAGCTTTCCGAAAACTTTTCTGTCTTCTAAAAATTTGGCTATCGCCCTGACTACTTCCTGCGTGTTTACGCCTCTGGGGCATCTGTGGGTGCATCTCTGGCACGATACGCATTTCCAGACTAAATCTTTATTTTCGTTTACCAATATGTCGTAATGCCCTCTTCTGACCAAGTCGATAAATCTTCTAGGGTTAAATTTATCAACGAAATCGGGAAGGGTGCATCCGCCGGAACATGTTCCGCATTGATAACATCTTACTATGGTAGAACCGCCCGGCAGTTTTTTAACCTCGTCGAGAAATTCCGTCGTAACGTCCTCATATAATATTCTCGAAGGCAGAAACTCTTTCCAAATGCCGGTAAGTTCTACGCCGTCTATAACCATTTTATCGGTATTTTCAGCCATTGCTTTCTCCTTATATATAAATATATAAATCTTAATATAATTAACAATATAACTAATAATAATTAATTAAGATATTTAATTTTTTAAACTGCCTGCTACCTTTGCGGCGACAGCTGCGCCTTCCACGATACAGTTTTCTATGTCCATAGGGCCTTTATCCGCTCCCGCTATAAATATGCCTGGTTTTGAAGACTCGTTTGGGCTGAGAAAATCGTCTTTGGGGGACAGGAAGCCGTAATCGTTCTGTTTAATTCCGAGAACTTTCGCGGCATCTATGGTTCCTTCTCCGGCGGACATTCCTGCGGCAAGAATAATCATATCTACGGAATGCTGTATCGGCCTGTCCATAATAGTCTCTTCCGCCCTTAAAGAGAGCTGTTGATTTTTAAGCGTTACCTCGGCGCCTCTTCCTCTCGTGAATATGACTTCATAATCTTCCATTGCTTTACCGTAAAGCTCTTCCCATCCTCTTCCGAACATTCTCATATCCATATAATATACGTAAACTTCGGAATCAGGATATTTTTCTTTTATTTCTATCGCCTGCTTCGTAGAAACGACGCATCCTACCCTGCAGCAGTAAGGATTTCCGACCTGCCTGTCTCTGGAGCCGACGCACTGAAATATTGCGATTTTTTTCGGAATGTTTCCGTCCGAAGGCCTTTTCAATTCGCCTTTAGTGGGTCCGTTAGGATTAAGCATCTCTTCGACTTCTGCATTGGTGACTACGTCTTTAAACCTTCCGTAGCCGTATTCCTGCTTAACCGTAGGGTCGAAATGGCCGAATCCGGTTGCTACCACTATGGCTCCGAAAGTTTCTTCGCTTTCTCCTTTAGAATTTTTAATTTTTGCTTTAAATTCGGGAGCGCCTCCTGAAACCGCGATAATCTGCGAATGTTTCTGGACTTTAATATTAGGATTGCTCTCTACGGCTTTAATGACCGGGTCGAGCACGTCGCCCGCAAGCCTTAAATCCGGCGCAAGTTTGTAATACTTGTGCTTAGCTACCTGCCCCCCTAAGTAATCTTCTTTTTCCACCAAGGAAACGTTATAACCCATACCTGCAAGTTCCGATGCGGCCTTAAGTCCGGTAACTCCTCCTCCGATAACTAAAACTGTTTTCACCTTAAATACCTCCTTTTTACTTTTTATAATTTTCTTATAATTTTATATTTTCATTTATTTTCATTTATTTTCATTTAGTTGTAGGCTATTCCCATCTTATCCAAAAGCGGTTCCACCGGCGTGACGTGAAAGTTTAATCCGGCTTCCTTAAAAGGATGCGCCCCTAAAGCGAGAGCGGCTAGCTGGGAATAAAACACGACGGGATAATGGTAATCTTCTCCGACGGCTTTCTGTATCCATTGCGTCTTGTCGAAAGTCGTTCCGCAGCCTGTGCAGTTAACCAGTATCATATCGGGATCCACTTCCTGTTTTATCGCTTTTAATTTAATATTTTGGGCAGACCTGGTAAATTCCCTGTTGACTAAAATATGCCTGAATCCGAATCCGCAGCACATAAACCATTTGGAATATTCCTCCATCTGCACGCCGAGGTGCGATGCCAATCCGCCTACGACGATGGGTCTTTTTCCGCCGATTATGTCGTCGGATACCTGTTTAAAGAAATGGCATCCGTAATGTTCTACCGCCCTCAATCCTTTAATCCCTTCAAGCCTTTTCGGGTCTGCCGCCGCCAGTATTTTATCCCTTAAAGCATATGCTATCTCGCTGTCGTGGACTATTTCTTCTGGAATAACAAGTTCTCTTCCTAATTTTGCAAGAACTTTTTTTACGGAATCCCTTAGCTCTTTATTTCCCACCAACAAATGCCTCATTTCCAAATAGTTTCCGAAACTGGTAACGCAGTGTATAGTAAAATTATAGCCTTCTTCATATGCCCTGTGCCAGTTCCTTGCCGCAACCGAAGCGAGCTGAACGAGATTTCCGAGACCGGATGCATGATAATTCCATGCCGTACATGAAGTCTGCTGCATATCGTTGTAATACTTTATCCCTAGTTTATCCCTGTAATAAAAATTAGACCTCGGAACGCCTGGAAGGTTTGCGCACTGGCCGCAGCTTTTATGCTGATAGTGCATGTCTAGAGGCACTTTCTTTTTTATCCCGTACATAACCTCTTCTTCTTTATACGGGCCTATAATACGGCCGATCTTAATCTCACCTTCTTCTTCTAATTTTTTCATTTCTGCCCTGATGTCGTGAGCATGATAATTCATGCCCTTAGCATGATTTATGCCGGTTTTAACGTCGTTTATCTCATAAGACATAATGTCCTCCAAAAATTTATAGTATTTTTTTACTTTTTAGGCTTTACTTTTTAGACGCCTCTAGTTTTTCTTTTTTTTCCTGAATTTTTGCTTCCATTTCGTCTTTTTTATCTTCCATATCATCCTGAACTATATCGACTAGAAACGGAAACACTGTCCCCACCTTTTCTAAGGCGCCGCTTTCTTCCCATATTTTTTGCATTTCATATATAGTGTAATCTTCTGCCGCCCATGCCCTATCTACCACATTCATGCCGGGAAAACCTTCAAAAAGCTCTTCCCTCATTTCCATTTTTTTAGACGAAAGCTCTATCATCCTCGGACCCCAGTCCGGAAAAGCGTCGGGAGAAAGCATATCCGGCGCAAGCTGGTTGCCTCTGGTTAAAACCAATTTCGCAATTCTGGTATAACCTGCAAGCGCTTCGGCGGCGAGACCTTCCCTGACCGCAATCTCTCTCATAGCCATAACTATATCCGCAGCCGAATTCTCTTTAGGGCATCTGTATTTACAGCTGTAACACTGTGCACAGTTCCAAATCTTGCCCTTCATATACTCTTCGATAGTCTCCTCGTCTCCTTCTATTATCATCTGGCAGACTTCGCGGGGGGAGTAATCGTAAAATGCGGCGGCGGGGCAGTTTGCCACGCAAGTTCCGCAGTTTAAACAGCCGTGGAGGGATTCTTTAATTCGGAAATCTTTCATAATTTCCTTATAAAAATGTCCGCCCTTAGCGCTTTCGATTTTTTCCGTAACGGGATTCTTGTTTTCTTCGCTCATTTTAAAATATCCTCCTTTTGATATTTTATGATTATCTATAAATATCTTTATGATATTCATGCAAATTTATCGTAAAGATGCCGAAAACTTCCAAGCATTCGGGCGCATTTATCCTAAGCGCAGGAACGTTAAAAAATTTTAATAATAAAAATTAAAAATACGGATAATAATTAACGGATATCGGGATTACTGCCGGATTTTAAGGCGGCATCGCCTGAAAATCTCAAGTCGGTATAATCTCCCGCATCTTTGATTTCCTTAATGTCTTTGACGAGCTGTCTTATTTTGGAATTTTTCAGATAATACAAGAGTTTATTATCGACTCTCTTGTAATCTACCATCTGAGTGTTCCTTAAGACGGCTAAATGCTGGGATATGTTGGATTGGGTTTTACCCAAGGCGGAGGATATATCGTTTACGCTGACTTCTTCATCGCAAACGATACATAAAATTCCTAATCTGATAGGATTTGACAAAAGTTTAAAGATGCTTGCCAAATCTTTGCATTTTCTGTTGAGGTTTTTGTCGTCCGTGCAAAACTCTTTTCCCATTTTTCCCATTTTTTTTAATTCTTTGCGATGTAGCACACCGCGATTATGTGTATATTCTAAATATAGAATATTCTAAAATTGTTGTCAAGGGAAAAATAAAAAAATGTTTTAAAACCGCGTTATGAAGCTACAAGGAATGGCCGTTAAAATCTGATACGGATTTTTTCCAGTCTTTTCCTTCTTTTAAAAGTTCGGAAAAAATTTCGCCGGAAGAAAATTGATTATTCTTTAAATAATTTTTCCATAAATCGATAAAAATTCTTTTTTTAAGCCTTAAGGAATCTGTCGAAAGGGCGGTAAAATCTTTAAAAAATTTAGCCGTGCCTCCGTCGAAATCTTCGGCGCCGAAGATTTCCGTCAAATAATTAAATTTATATAATTCTTCAGCCGTATAATTTTTAGAAGTCAATATGATTTCCTTTGCTTTCTGTGCCCCTATTAAGAAGGCAAGCCTCAACACAGAATTAGAAGGCGACATTATGCCGTATTTTGACGACAAGTCCGCAAAAAATGATTTTTTTTCGGCAAGCCTGAAATCGCAGGAAGATACGATGTCAAGGCCTATCCCGCTTACGGCCCCTTTCACGGAGCATATAACCGGAACAGGCGACTCGGCGATATGCCTGCACATAACGTTCAAAACCGTAACGTAATATCTTGCGCCGTCCCTGTCGAGTCCTGCAATTTCCTTGATTTCCGGTCCGGTCGCAAAATAATCCGGATTGGAGCTTTTTATTAAAATTGCTTTCAGTTCTATTTCTTTTTCGATATTTCCTTCGAAAATTTTTATTAGTTCGTTCATTCCGGTTATATCGAACGTATTTTTGCCGCCCAAATCAATATCTATTTCGGCTAACGAGCCGTTTTTTCGATCGAATCTTATAGGCATAATCTACCTCTTTAAATTAATTGATTATAAATTATCGTGAACGTCTTCTTTATGCCATCTTCTTCCTTCTACCATATAATATAGCACGGGAATTACGACGAGCGTTAAGGTAGTAGAGGCTAACATGCCGAAAATGAGCGCCCATGCCAGACCGTTCCATACAGGGTCGGTTACGAGTATCGCCGAACCGAATATAACGGCAAGAGCCGTTATTATAATTGGTCTTGCCCTCATAGCCCCGGCTTCTACCAGCGAATCTATTATATTATTGCCTTCTTTTTTTTTGTCGTTAATAAATTCCAGTAAAAGTAAAGAATTTCTTATAACTATGCCTGACAATGCAATCGCCCCTATCATTGAAGTGGCGGTAAAATAAACCCTTATCAAGGCGAACCCCGGCATTATGCCTATCATTTCAAGAGGAATCGCCCCCATAAGTATTAAAGGGATAATAAAAGAACCGGTATAGCCTACCAAGAGTATATAGATAAGAAGGATTGCTATTCCCATTGCCGCGCCGAGCTGTGCGAATACCTTAAGCGTAAGATTCCACTCTCCGCCCCACCTTATATGATATCCCGCAGGAAGAGGATGCTTTAAGAAATGCAGAAAAAGATCTAAATTTGCATACATAGGGCTTCTTTTTACAACTTTGCCGTAAACATAAACTAACGGCTTTAAATCTCTTTCGTAAATCATATTATGCAAATAGCCCCGCTTTATTTTTATCACCGAATTTAAGGGTATTAACCTGCCGGCCGAAGGCGCATATATCCATATGCCCGATAAGCCGCTTACCCCCGTTCTGAATGAACCGGGCATCCTTAAAAAAATATCTTCCTGATGAAGGTGTCCTTTTTTATGAATAGTTCCCACGCTCATTCCGTTGTTTAAAAGATAAAGCGACTGAGCAATCATTTCGGTGCTTATTCCCAGCATCGCCGCCTTTCTTCTTCTAACGATGACCGCCGCCTTTCTTATCCGGCGCTTATATGAGGAATTTACGTCGGTAACCCCCCTCGTTGTTTTCATCTTCGCTTCTACTATTTTTGAAAGTTTTTCCTGCTCGTTGTAATTTTTACCGTAAATTTCCGCTACTATAGTCGATTTTACCGGAGGTCCGGGCGGGCTTTCCAAAACCTTTACCGTAGCATTATATTCTTTTCCGATTTTATGCACGTCGGGAAGAATGTTTAAAACAAGCTGATGTGAAGACGTGTTTCTTTTGTCTTTGTCTATGAGGTTAACCCTTATTTCCGAGAACCAGCTTGCATTTCTAAAATTAGCCCCCCTCAAAAGTCCGGAAAAATCGATAACTGAGGGTGTTCCTACCGTAACCACGTAGTTTTTTACCTGCTTTATTCGCTTCAAATAATTCACTATCTGCATAGTGGCGATATTGGTATCCTGAAAAGTAGAACCGGGGCGTTTGTTTACAGTAATCAAAAAAGTGTTGGTATTTGCGACGGGAAGCATTTTAAATTTTACTATTTTTAAAACCGGAAGAGACATAGCTAAAATAAATAAAATTACTACGACCGACATAAATATATATCTTTTCTTCTTATTTAAAAGCAGGGGCATTAATATTTTAGAATACAGGCCTTTTTTGCCGTCTTTGCCGTGCTCTTTTAATTCTTTTTTGCGAATCAGCGCCATTCCTCTTTCGTTTGCCATAAGTTTAAGGTAAAACCACGGAACTACTGTGAGGGCTACAAATAAAGAAACGAGCATTGCTATTGGAACGTTAAAAGGGATAGGCCTCATATAAGGGCCCATCATTCCCGTTACGAATAGCATTGGAATAAAGGACGATATAACCGCAAGAGTAGCAAAAAAATTAGGATTGCCTATTTCGTTTACGGCATCCACCGCATAAGCGGGAAGTATGTTTCTTTCTTTTGAAAAAACCCTTTCTATGTTATCGATGACTACTATGGCGTTATCGACTAAAAGCCCAAGGGAAAGAATTAATGCGAACAGGGTAATCCTGTTTAAAGTTTGATGGAAAATATAAGCTATCCCGAGGGTGAGAAACAGCATCAGCGGAATTGTAAAAGCAACTATGAAAGCTTCCCTCCAGCCTAATATTATTAAAAGAAGTACTATTACTATAACTATGCTTATTATAAGATGAAACAGCAATTTATTTACGGCATTGTTTGCTTTTTTTCCGTCATTTCTGGTTATTGTATAGTGAACGCCGGCGGGAAGGCTTGTTTCGGCAATTTTATGAAATTTCGCGAGAACGCTGTTCACAACCTCAACCGCGTTCTTCCCTCTTCTTTTTGCGACGGCTATGGTTACGGCAGGGTAAATACCCTTGGAATCTTTAATAACCCTGTCGTTTGCATTAATTTTTCTGTAGTTATTTCCGAATCCTATTTCCGATAAAAAATTTAACGGCTTATACGAATATTTAATCTTTGCTACATCCTTAAGATAAACGGGTTTTCCGTTATAAACGGATATTATAAAGTTCTCGACCGAACTTACATGGTGAAAATATCCGCCTGCCGTCAGAAACATTTTTTTATTGTTTTTCTGAAGAAAACCTGCCGGAATGTTTATATTGGTTCCTTTAAGCTCCTGCGCTATCATTAACGGAGAAACGTTATAACCAGCCATTTTCAAGGGATTCAGATAAACGTTGAGTTGTTTGTATCTTGCGCCGTTTAAAAAAGTTACCCCGGTTCCCTTAACGGAATCGAGCCTGTCTAATATCCTGCCTGCAATAGTCGTAAGATAACCCGCGTTATATTTTTTGCTCCATAGCGTGATATTTAAAATAGGCACGTGGTTTACGTCTATGGGCTTAATGAGCGGCCTCATTGCGCCCTTAGGAATTTCGTCGAGGTTTGAAAATACTTTATTATATATATCTACTAAGCTTTTATTGCGGCTTGCGTTGACATGAAACTCTACGGTAACTATGGATTCTGAGTTCATCGATATCGAGTAAACGTGCTTAACTCCCGGAATCTGCCACATTTTTCTTTCTAACGGCTTTGTTACTAAGTTTTTAACCTGCTCGCCGCTCGCTCCGGGAAATCTGACTATTACGTTTGCCGCCGGAACTATAATCTGCGGATTATACTGCCTAGGGGTAAGAAGAACCGCTATTATTCCGAAACCTATGCTAAAAAGGATTAATAAAAGCGTTATCTTGTTTTCTATAAAATATTCGGTAATTTTAGCGCTGAAATTTTTATTCATTTATCTAAAAAACTCCTTATCTTGTATTATAACTTCGGGTTCACATAGCTTCCTGCGCTTATTTTGTCTAAATCGGTTGTTACTATAATCATTCCGGGATTTAATCCGTTTATGATTACGATAAAATTATTTTTATACGTCCTGCCCCTTTTTACCGGCTGAAACACGACTTCGCCGGCGCCGTTAACGGTATAAACTCCGGTAATGCCGAGTCTCCTTACGACGGCGGATTTCGGAACGGTTATAGCTTTCCTTTTTCCTATTTTAAATCTTGCCGTTCCGTACATTCCCGGCATCAGCCCGGATTTTTCGGCGCCTTTTATGGCAATTCTAACTAAGACGGAATGGGAATAAGGATTGGCAGACCTTACTACGGATATTACTTTTCCTTCGACAGATTTATTTATAGACGAAAAATTCAATTTAACGGCTTCGGCGTTTTTTATTTTGCTAAAATATTTGACGTTTACGGATGTCTTAAATTCCAATTTCTTAAGGCTTTGAATTATTAACAGCATCTGTCCGGGCGCGACAAGGTCGCCCATGGAAACGTTTTTTTTAGTTATGACCCCGTCGATAGGAGAATAAATATTTTTGTAATCCAAATAGTTCCCGGCTTCGTTCAAGTCGGCTTTAGCCACTTTATACTGCATTAAGGTATTGTCGTACATCTGTCTCGACACAGAATTTTCTTTATATAATCTCTTAATCCTGTCGTATGTTTTTTTTGCGTTAATAAATCCGGCTTTCGCGGCATAATATTTTGAGCCTATTTCGGGGGCGCTTAATTTTAATAAAAGCTGCCCTCTGTAAACTGCCTGACCCTGATGGGCGTTTTCCGAAACTACGTATCCCATAATATGGGCGGATATGGCTGTATTATTTAATGAATCCGTATTTCCCGGAGATTTAAGATAATCCGGAATAATGCTGTATTGAGTTTTAAATGCGCCGACGCTCAGCTTTGATTTAGTTTCTCCCGTAACGCCCTGCTTTTTTGCGCATCCGCTTAACGATAATGATAATACTGTAAAGAATACCGCTAAAACGGCGTAAAATCTACCGTTGATTTTTTTCATCTCCTGCTCCCTTTATATATCTGAAATAGCTTAAATACTTATTATTTTCCGCTGTTTTTTACGGAGGGTTATTTTATATATATAACTATCCATATATAACAATATTATCATTTTCATATGTTTTAAGTCAAATTTTTTTATCAGCCTTTTTTTGCAAAATTTATTACGTCAATAATAGGAAGATATATTGCCAGCGCAAGAAAGAGGACCATGCCGAAAATTATAGTTAAAAGCACCGGTTCTATGCTTGCCTGAAGCATGCCCAGCTGGTGGTCCAAATCTTCGTCGAAATAATCCGCGACCTTGCCGAGCATTTCGTCTATATGTCCGGTTTCCTCGCCTACGCTGACCATCTGGATAATAATGCCCGAAAAAATTCTAGAATTCTTGAAACTGTTTGCAATAGACTCCCCTCTTGTAACGTCGGACTGTATTTCGTCTATTTTATTGGTAAAAAATTTATTGTTTACGGCGTTCCTGATAAGTTCGAACGCTCTGTTGACGGGAAGCCCGCTCTGAAATAAAAGCCCGAATATCCTTGTAAACTGGCTCATCATGGATTTATAAAAAATGCTTCCGAATATAGGTATTTTAAGTTTATGTTCGTCCCACCACAGTCTTCCCGAAGACGAATTCAAATAAATTTTAACTCCAGCCGTCAAAGCAACGGCGGCGATTAAAACTGCATACCAGAAGCCGACGAAAAAATCGGAAACAGCCACTAATATCCTTGTTTCTAATGGAAGAGGAACGTTAAAACTTTTATAAAGCATAGCAAATTTGGGTATGACGAATCCTACTAATATCACTACGGCGATTATTATTGCCGAAACGACGATTTTAGGATAGAACGTGGCGCTCTTTACTTTTGCCCTAACCGCCATATCTTTTTCCATTAATAAAGCAAGCCTGACGAGTATGTCATATAAAAGACCGCTGGTTTCGCCGACTTCTACCATATTTACGTAAATTTCGGAAAAAACTTTGGGATGTTTTGCAAAACTTTTTGAAAGAGTCTGCCCGCTCTCTACGTCCCGTTTTATTTCAGCCAGAATCTCCTTGAATTTTTTGTTTCTTGCAAATTCCATTAAAGAATCGAGGCTTTTGGTTAGCGGCACGCCCGATTGATACAGCGTGGCAAGCTGTCTCGAAAAAACTATTACGTCTTTTTTAGAGATGCTCTGAAATACGGGAAAAAAATCGCCCCATGAAAAACTTGCGGACTCTTCGACCGAAATAGGGATAAGCTTCAATTCTTCTATCTGTTTTTCTGCGGAAATAGGGGAAACGGATTCTATTCTTCCGGCTATGAGTTTCCCATGCCTGTCTCTCGCCTTATAATTGTATATAGCCATAAATAAAAGCAAAAAACCGAATATTTAAAGATTTATATTTTTATATTATGATGTATATATAACGAGTTTATTATGTACCGTTATGTATTAGTTGTTTTAATATTATTATACCGCACGGTTATTTGCAAGTTTTATATGTCCTGCGTAGCCTGCAGAACTTCTTCCAGCGTCGTAACGCCTTCTATAACTTTTTTCAGCCCGGCCATTCTCAGGGGAATGAAACCGTCCTTTATGGCGGCGTTTCTTATCTGCGCCGCATCGGCTTTTTCGATAATCAGTTTTTGTACGTTTCTAGAAAGCGTTAAAATTTCCTGTATGTTTATTCTTCCGCGAAAACCTGTTCCCATGCATAAATCGCAGCCCTTTTCTTCATAGAACTTAAAATTAACGCCCGCAGGAAGACCGAGTTCCTTAAGAAGTGCCGGCTCCGGCACATACGCCTGCTTGCATCTGTCGCAAAGCCTCTTTACTAATCTCTGCCCGATTATTCCGACAATAGAAGAAGAAATCAAAAAAGGCTCTATTCCCATATCGGCAAGCCTTGAAATTGAGCTGGAAGAATCCTGCGTATGAAGAGTAGAAATAACGAAATGGCCGGTTAACGACGCCTGAATCGCTATTCTTGCCGATTCCTCGTCCCTTATTTCGCCAACGAGAATGATATCCGGGTCCTGCCTAAGAACGGCTCTTAAAGCGTCCGGGAACCCCATTCCTCCTTTTTTATTGGCTTCTATCTGGTTTATATATCTTATTTTATATTCTACCGGGTCTTCAACGGTTATAATATTTTTATTTATGCTGTTAAGTTCAGCTATCATAGAATAAGCCGCAGTAGTTTTGCCTGAACCGGTAGGTCCCGTTATCAGAAATAGGCCGTATTTCCTGTATATTATCTTTAAAATTTTTTCTTTATCGTTTTTGTCTATAGGAAGTTCCGAAACCTTATTGACCTTTGAAGCTTTGTCTAATAGCCTGAAAACCGCTTTTTCCCCGTTTATGGTCGGAACTACGGAAACCCTTACGTCTAAATTTTTTTCTCCGGCGTTTATGTCGAACCTCGAATCCTGCGGGTTCCTTTTTTCCGCGATATCCATATTCGCCATTATCTTTATTCTTGCTATAACGGGATTTAAAAACTGCAAAGGGATTCTTCTTGCTTCTATAAGTTCGCCGTCTATTCTTTCCCTGACTATCATTTCGTCCGAAAGAGGCTCTATATGTATATCTGAAGCCCTGTTTTTAGAAGCTGAAAATATTATATCGTTTACTAGCTTGATTATATTTACGTCTTCGGACTGCAGGACTTCCTTGACTGCGGCCGAAGCCGAAGGGGAATGGGGAAAGCCGGGAAAGCCGGCCGCTCCCGTCTGTCCCGCCGCTAAACCGGTAAAATTTTTATTATCGGTAGGAACGACGTTTTGATGCGAAGCCGCTTTAGATATGTCTTTAGCGGTCCAGACGAAATCTATCGCCTTAGAGATATCGTGTTCTTTTGCCAGAACTATATCTATATTGTAATCTATATGCCTTTTTAAGGCATCTGCGGCAAAAACGTTAAGCGGGTCGGAAAGCGCCACGGTAAGAATACCATCTGCGAGGCTTATTCCGACCATTTTAAACTGCCTAGAAAGCCCTTCGGATATCAGCCTGCCGGCGGTCGGGTCTATTATGAGCTTCGAAAGGTCGATTTTTTTTAAACCTATTTGCGAGGAAAGTGCATCTAATATATTGTCTTCCGAAAGTATTCCGAGGGCGGTCAGCGCCGAACCTAATCTCAGATTGCGCTTTTTTCCCTCAGTAAGAGCCGTTTCCAGCTGGGTAGGATTTAAAAGCCCCGCATCTAAAAGTATCTCGCCGAGTTTTTTAGTTTTTGATAAATTATTTATTATTATGCCCATATTCGTCTGCTAAAAATGTTCCGATATATAAGTTTCCGATAATCATACGGAAGCCGCTAAAAAATCGACCGTTTTATAAAATTCGTCCGGCGTAGTCTGCCCCGGCGCGGTAATTCCGTAAGGCGAAGAGCAGTATGCAAGATAAGAGCCGTAAATTACGGATAAGGCTCTGGTTATCCTGCCTTTTACGCCCATCCCGAAAATTATAAATTCGGGAAATGCCTTTTCATCCGTCATTTTTATAGAACGTATTTTAATATTTTTTTCGGAAACGCTTTCCGCATCTTCTTCGGAAACGGCCGTGTCTGTCAGCTTAAAATAATCGGCGCCGAAATAACTTGAATCTAAGTAAAATCTTACGGTATCGAGCAGGCCTATCCGCCCGTTAAAATCATGAACGGAAAGAATTACCCGCGATTCTTTTGAATGGGCGAATTCTATAAAATTTTTTATAACGTTTCGCTCTAAAATATCGAGTTCTATATCGCAAATATCTATGCCTAGTTCTATAACCGCCCTTAAAAATTTTATTCTTTCCGGTTCTAAGCCTCCCCTGCCGCTTTTTTCGGCAATTTCTAAGCCGGACGGTTTTGCTGATCTTTGTTTTTCTAAAAAGGAGATGCATCCGTTCGCGCCGTAGGAACTATCTCTGTTCGTTCCTATTGTTTTAATTCCTTTATTTTTAGCGTAAGAAATTATTTTTTTAATTTCAGGCAAAACGGCGTCTTTATGAAAATATACTTCCGGATTGTTTCGGCTTTTATCCGGCGCACTGTTTGAAGGCGAGGTTTCGACAATCATATCGAACCTGAGCTCTATGAATTCCGCATCTTTGCTTTTTGCGTAATCTACGGCGTCATATACTGCGCTTAATCCGGTATTCCCGATTGACAGGCAGATTCTCGGTTTCATCTGCCGGCTTCCTTTTTTGCTTTTATTTTATCGCAGGCGAGTTCTCCGCCGAGTCCCCATTCGTCGGAGGGAAACTCTTCGACTACCACCCAAACGTTATTTTCGTCTATGCTTAGACTTTCGGACACGCTTTTAGTAATAGATTTAATAAGGTTTTTTTTCTGTTCTTTTGTTCTTCCGTCAAGCATTTTAACCGATACGAAAGGCATTTTTTTCCTCCTTAACATAAAATTTTATTTAAAATTATAACAGATATAATATTTTTAGGCAACGGTTTTGCCGACTAAAAAATGGAGGGTTTAATTAAAAATAACTATAGATTTTTTACATAATACCGATATATAATAAAACAATATTTTTACTGAAAAAAACGGTCGGACTGTTTATTTTTGTATATAATTAAATGGAGGAATATGTATATGCTTAAAACGTTAAAATCAAAGCTTTATTTTATTATGGCTGGAGGTTTCATTTTTATCCTGCTGGTCAACCTTTTGCTGATTATTTATTCTAAAGGCTTAAAAAACGAAACGATAAACTCCGACGTTATTTCCAGCACTTCTATGGGAATCAAAACCTTAAAGGGCAATCTACTGCAGATTATTCTTTTGTCGCACATAAAAATGCTTAAAATGAACGCGGTAAAATCTAAAAAAGCGAAAACGAAAATAGAAAAATACTATGACGCGAAAATATTAAAATTAGCCGGCGATTCAAAACAGCTTTTCTCAAACGTGGATAATGCCCTTATAGGATACACTATGGGATTCAGCAAGGTTAAAGCGGCTTCCGTCTTCGGAACCGACAAATCGAAACTTCAAAGATTTTCGTCCCAAAAAACCGCCGTTCTTTTAAAAAGCCTCAAAAATAAATTTTACATATTCCGCCCCATAGTCGGAAGGCTTTTAAAATATCCTATTCTTCTGGGCGGAGCGATGAGCACGAAATATTTCGACAGCCAGCTCAATCCGATGATTGCCCAGATAACTCAGGTTAACGGCGCAATAAAAAATTCGTATCATAAAAAGATAAAGTTGCTCGATTATATATTTATAGCATTTCCGATTGCTTTTTTAATCGGGGCGGTTATAGTTATGCTGTATTTTAAAAATTCCATCATCAGGGTTTTGAACTTAATCGATGAAAAAATCAAGCAGATCGCCGCCGGCGATCTGACCTCTAAAATTAAAATATCCGGCGTCCATAAAGAAAGCGAAATAGGCATCCTTATAGAACAGGTCAACAGCCTGGTAGATTCTTTATCCGGCAACGTAAGGGGCATAATAAGCACTTCCAACTCCTTAAGCTCCCAGTCGGAACAGTTGAATTCCTCTTCCAAGGAGTTCGAAAAGACCATAGAGCAGATGAGGGAAAAAGCATCCCGTATAATAGAATCCATTAAACAGATGTCAATAGCCATCATAGAAGTAGCCAAGAACTCTTCCTCTTCCGCCCAGAAGGCTCAGGAAACCGAAAAAGTCGTCGATTACGGCACGAAGTCCGTTCAGGACGTGGCGCGCGAGATGAAAAACATAGAAAAGACCGTATCCGCCGTTTCCGCCACCATTACAGAACTCGGCTCTTCTTCCGAAAAAATAGGCGAAATCATAGGCGTAATAAACGACATAGCCGACCAGACGAACCTTCTTGCCTTAAACGCCGCCATCGAAGCCGCCAGAGCCGGAGAACAGGGAAGGGGCTTTGCCGTAGTAGCGGACGAAGTAAGAAAGTTAGCCGAAAGAACTACCAAGGCGACCAAAGAGATAGAATCGATGATACTCAGCATCCAGAGAAACACCCAGGATGCAGTTACCTCTATGCAGAAAGGGCAGGAAGAAGTCTCCAAAGGAGCGGAGATTGCCGGAAAGTCCGCCGAAGCTATATCCAACATAAACTCTTTAATGCTCAAACTGAAAGAGATGATAACGCAGATTGCCACGGCCTCCGAAGAGCAGTCCCAGGTGAGCGAAGAGATATCCCTTTCCTCCGAAGAAATCATTAAAGCGCAGGACAGCGCCCAGGCGGGTTCGAGACAGGTCATAGCCTCTTCGGAAGAGCTTGCGAGAATGGCTTTGGATTTGTCCAATATGGTAAGGATGTTTAAGACGGCGTAAATTTTTTTTAAAAAAAATTTGATTTTTTAAATTTTATGTTTTATAATTTTAATATTAGAGGTTTTATGTTTTCATCTTAACTCCTCAATGTAATGTCCTCCTAACCTGCCGGTTATTAACTACTTCCGGCAGGTTTTTTTGCAATAAAAATATTGACATTAAGGCAATTTTTATTTATACTATCTATCGATTGTTACGTTAATATTTTTCATCTCTATTCCCCGATAGCTCAGCCGGCAGAGCAAGTGACTGTTAATCACTGGGTCGATGGTTCGAATCCGTCTCGGGGAGCCATTACAATATACCGTTAATTTCACACCCTCAGATAATTAATAAATTCAAAATATAACTGGTGAGCCGTTAGGACGCCGAACGACGCAGATGACATATAAACGCATGCCGTTTATGGGTATAGTCATTTAGTTCAGGATACGCTTAAGAAAGCGGTTGACGACGTGTGGAGGGGAGAATAAAAACGGTAATGTTTTATACTTAAACGAAAAATTAAAGCCCTTAAAACGCAAATAAGAAAGGATTTTTATAATGAAAACATCAAAAGAGGTTGTTAAGAAAAAATATATCTGATTTACTGATTTTATCAGGAACTATTTCAGAAGCTTTATTTATCGCATCTTTAAACATATAAGGAGATGATTCAGGAATATATTCTAATTCTGTATCGGCATAAATAATATTTCTTGCTTTTTTCCATACTTCCGCAAAAGCTTCGCTGAAAACCGGTTCATATTTTAAACCTGGATTTCTTCTTAAGGTTAAAGTAATGTCAGAAATAGAATTAATAATTGTAACTTTCCAACTCTTAGTTCTTAGCTCCGGTTGATTATCCCATTTATATACGTGAGAAAGTAAATTTGCTAAAAAGCTTACAAGCCTGTAATATTCAGAATTTCCCAAGTCTCTTACCTCTTCCGCTAAGTTAATATAATCTATTTCGTTTAATTTGCCTTCTTTAAGAAGTTCCGCGTTGGTCATAGCCCAAGTGTAATAATCGGTATCGTATAGACCAGAAAGATTATTTACGGCAGATTTTTCTTTTACGTTTAACATAATTTTAATACCTTTTAAAAAATTAATAACACTATATAATAAATATAGCACTATACTGAAAGATAATCAAGAGCCCCAAGGCGATCCAAACTATCTTAGATATCATAGAGACATACGCCAAGATAAGAGACCTCTCAAGAAGCATGTCGAAACTGCCGACTGCAGACAAAGTCGAACAGAAAACCATAATGGAAAAAGCGGCCGACGTTTTTGGAGATATCCTCGACGGCGCCCCTGAGACGACCGGCAGTGAAACAACCCTCGAACTAAATTTTGCCGTCATAAAAGTAAAACATACGGTAAAGAAGGGAAAGAAATAAAAAAACGGGGTACCGCCATGACCGTCATGGAACTAATCGAAGAGCTTAAAAAATATCCGCCGCATTAAGGGATTCAAATATTTTTTTCAACACTAAATTTATTGGATTGTTTTTTGATATTGTCAAATTCCCATGCAAGTTCCGTGATTATCTCATTATTAGATGTAATAGTAATTTTCCCTAATAAATCTTCCCTGTGAGAAATTATTCCTATAGACAATTCTTCCGATATGGCAAAACTTGCATAAGGCATCATTTTATTTAAGCTGTCTTGAAAAACATAGAATACGTCAATGTTATTTTTTGACTGCTCCGCCATAATCTCTTCCATTTTAGATAAATCATCCCCGTTTTTCAATATAAATACCCGTTCGATGCGTATGCCTCTTTTTGCCTGTCTGTAATTTTGTCTTGTATGTTCAGTCATATCCTTCCCTGATTTCCAATAAAACGGTTCTACAAGATTGCTCGCAACCTTAAATGACTGCCCCGGCTTTAATTCTCCCAATATAATCGATTTAGCGGCATAAATATCGTGGAAGATAAAATCTCCCCCTTTTTCGGCTTGCTTTAAGAGAAGATGAATTTTTTCAAAATCGGCAAGGGCTATTTTAGTCGCAATATCTGTTTTTTTCTTTTTTAGCCTGTTGTATAACATTATAGTTTCATTAATAGCAATCTGTTCTTTAATGGAAAGTTCCAGCGACGGGAAAGTTGCCTTCAATCGTTTTTCCAGATTATCGATAGCTATTATAAATTCCGCAAAAATAGTTGCTAACGCAAAAGCCAATACAATTACTATTTTTGTAGAAACACTCAAATGAAAATATGCGCTCAGCCAAAATGTCAGTATAATAAAGACAATGCCGAATAACCCTATAAATAAGCGTAAAAATGTAACCCTCGACATTGTTATTATGCACCCTCTTTTATTTTTTATTATATCATATTAAAAGTTAAAGATATCTTTAACTAAAATTTTCATTTATGATTTATGGGTTTTACAGAGGCATCATAATGATTATAAAAAATACCGCAATTAAAAACATTACAAAATCAAAAGATATTATCTGAATAGCGTTTAATACTCAAAATACCGCAAGACTATTATTGCAAATATTAAAACGGCCGCCGAAAGTATTATAAAATATAGAACATTGTAAACGGCTATGCCTATAATTAAATAAAAAACTAAAATTAACCGCTTAATTTTTTTAAGTTCCCCGTCTCTCAATAAATAACCGGCCGTTATTGCGACGGCAATATAAATAACGGATTCGATTATTATCGTATCCATATTAATATCCATAAAGTTTAATCAATCCCTTATTCTTCTTTCGGACTTATCTCTTTAAGACTTCTTTAAAATACTCTACGGTTTTTTTTAGCCCTTCCTCGATATCTACCTTAGGGTTGTACCCCAGCGTTTTTTTCGCAAGCGTTAAATCAGGGTTTCTCTGAATCGGGTCGTCTTTAGGCAGTTCTACGAATTTTATCTTAGATTTCGAGCCGGTAAGGCGTATAACCAGCTTTGCAAAATCGGCTATGGTAAATTCGTAATTATTTCCCATATTAACCGGTCCCGTAAAACCGCTTTTATCTTCGATAAACAGCATAATCCCGTCTATTAAATCCGATACGTAGCAGAAAGAGCGGGTCTGTTTTCCGTCTCCGTAAACCGTTAAATCTTCTCCCTTTAACGCCTGAACTATAAAATTGGAAACTACCCTGCCGTCGTTTTCCAGCATTTTGGGTCCGTATGTATTGAAAACCCTTATTACTTTTATATCCGTTCCGTATCGCCTGTAATAATCGAACATAATCGTTTCAGCAGCCCTTTTTCCTTCGTCGTAGCAAGACCTTATAGAAACCGGATTAACGTTGCCGTTATAATTTTCGGGCTGTGGATGGACGGACGGCGAACCGTAAACTTCTGAAGTAGAAGTGTGTAGAACCGGTATCTTAAGGCGCGTTGCGTTTTCCATAACGTTAAATATGCCGTAAACGTTGTCTTTCATTGTTTTCAAAGGGTCCCTTTGATAATGCGGAACCGAGGCCGGGCAGGCGAGGTTAACTATAAAATCGGCCTCTATGCTAAACGGCCGGCTTATATCTCCCCTGATGACTTCGAAAGCAGGATTGCCCGTAAATTCTTTTATATTATTCTTCGACCCCGTATAAAAATTATCCATGCATAAAACTTCATGTCCCGCGTTTAAAAGCCTTTCGCATAAGTTAGAACCGATAAAACCTGCTCCGCCCGTTACAAGCACTCTCATAGTCTAATTTTCCTCCGCTATATTTTTCTCGATATTATTTTTGCTTAAATCGTATTTATTTCCGTATCCCCTTCTGGTTATCATATACAAATCGTTAACGTATGTGTTGCCGTTTCCTATTATTATCGTGGTATTCATACTTACGATATCGAATTTGTCTATATTTTCGAGCGTCGTTATAACTATCTCTTCGTCTGGTCTCGTCGCCGCCTTTGCGATAACGGCAGGCCTGTCTTTCCCGATATTTTCCAGCAGGATATTTTTTGCGATAGTCAGTTCTTCTTTTCTCTTCATGCTCTTGGGATTATAGATAATTATCACGAAATCTCCCGCCGCCGCCGCTCTCAATCTTTTTTCTATGTCTTTCCACGGAGTTAAAAGATTGGACAAAGATACAACGCAAAAATCGTTGGTTATCGGGGCTCCAACAGCCGCCGAAACTGCGCAAAAAGCCGGAATACCCGGTATTATTTCCACGGGAATTTTTCCCGTAAGGGATTCTTTATCTATAATCTCAAGCAAAAGACCGCTCATTCCGTAAATGCCGGCGTCGCCTCCCGAAACAAGCGCTACGGATTTGCCTTCCAAGGATTTTTTAACCGCCGCTTCGCATCTTTTAATTTCGTCTTTCATACTGAACGGAAGTTTTTCCTGTTTTTCGCTTAATATATCTCCTATCTGTCTTAAATATGAAGAATAACCTATTACCGTTTCAGACGCTTTTACGGATTCGAGAGCTTTTTTGCTTAAATGTTCCGTATCTCCCGGGCCGGTTCCTATAACCGTTATCTTTCCGTAAGATTCGGACCGTCCGCCGTTTAATTCCATTAATTACCCTCCTTTTCTTCTCTATTAATACGCTAATCCCGATTCTTAAATTTATTACACGCCTAACGGCGGTTCGGGAAAACATATCGATTAAGTCAATAAACCATTGCCGCCGCCGCCGTAACGTTTCCTTTTTTTTGTTTAGGTATCAGCAATTCCCCGCCGTTTTTCGCCGACATCGCCGCGCAAGGTTCGCAGACGGAATATGCGCCGGTGTGTTTAAAGCTTGCCGACCGTTCCATATTTATACCCGCCTCTTTATCTTTTTTATTGTTTTTTTTATTTTTATTCGAATCCATGAAGGCGTTTATTTCGTCTTTATCATAAAAGTCTATAAAATTCCCATATTTATATCCGAATTCCAGCAACCCGGCCTCGTTTCTTTTTAAGTCTATCGTAGCAATGTTCCTTATTGCCTTAAGCGATAAATTATTTTCCTTAAATACGGAAGATATAAATTCTTCAATCTCTTTAAATGAGGTATTCTTATTACAGCCTATGCCGACGGTTAAGCGTCTCGGCCTCAAAAGCGCAATATTTTCGGATTCCGTAATATTTTTCAGGCTTTCTTTTAAAGAAACGACCGCCGCCTTTTCAACGCCCGGGTTTGCGGTATTTAAACCTTTCGACAAAATTATTCGCTTTGCGTTTTTAAACCCGCCTATATAAGACTTTATTTCTCTTATATTAAAAATACCGTCCTCGTCTATGCATATTTTTATCTCTTCACCGCCGATAGATGCTTTATTGAATATTTTTATTTTGTTTTTCCCGTCTTCTATGAACAGGCCGAACCTCTCCGCGAACATATCTAAAGAAAAATTTCCGGTTGCGTCCGTCGCGGTGGTAATTATCGGAATTGCTCCGTTTCCTATGTAACCTGCGGTTTCCTCGGCAAATTTATTAGCGCCCCCCGTATGCCCGGAAAGCAGGCTGACGACGAATTTTCCGGCTTCGTCTATCGTTATAACACCGGGGTCGCTGAATTTATTTTTAAGAAAAGGTGCGATAATCCTGACCGCCGCCCCCGCCGCCAGAAAAAATACGATGAAATCGTATCCGCGTAACAGTTTTTTAATAAAATAATCTTCCGATAATCTTTTATATCTTTCGATGCCGGTCTTCAAAAGTTTTATCCCGTTGGCGCAAGGCGTTTCCAAAACCGCCGTTTCCTCCTGTAAACCAAGTGCGCGCGCCGTTAATCCGGTTTTTTCTTCTCCGATAAAAAAATGCAGATTGATAATTTCGGAAAGCTCAGTAATATCGGCCCCGTTGCGCGCTTTGAGCTTTTTTGCCATACCGCCGTAAATTTTAACAGCTTTATTCAAAGAATTTTCCGAGGTTATTATAAGGGCGATATTCGTAATTTTAAATACGGCGTCAGAGGGTATTTCCACCGTTTCTGAATCCGTGCGAAAAGTTCTTATCATAAAGTTTCGACCTGTTTTTTTTGAAATATTTTCCCCTTAATGCCTCTCCGACTATTAATACCGCCATATTTTTGACGGAAAATTCCCCTGCTTTTTTAACCACGTCTTTTAATTCGCAATTTATTAAAATCTGGCTTTTAAGCGATACGTCTTTAGCAATCAGGCACGGAGTATTTTCCGGATAATATTCCTTTAAATCCCCGACTACGCCGTCGATTAATCCGAAGCTCAGATATATGGCCATCGTTCCCTTATGGCTAGCAAGGTTCTTTATCTCCTGCCCGTCCGGCAGTTTTCCAGTCCTTCCTTCTCCCCTGCAGAATATTACCGTTTGCGAAACATCCGGCAGTGTCAAAATAGACTTGTTGGCGGCGCTTGCGGCAAAGGCGGCGGTAACCCCGGGTATGATTTCATATTTTATTCCCATTTCGTCCAGATAATACATTTGTTCGTTTATTGCGGAATATATTGAGGAATCTCCGGCATGAAGAACGGATATGATATTTGGCTCCAATCCTATAAGATTATTAAGCCTTTCCTTAATCTGTTCGAAATTAAGGATTTTCATGTCTATTAACTCCGCGCCCTTTTTTATAACCTTTAACATCCCGGGATTAATCAAAGAACCGGCATAAAAAACTGCGTCGGACCTTTTTAATATTTTAGCGGCTTTTACCGTCAAAAGTTCCGGGTCGCCTGGACCCGCCGATACAAAATATATTTTAGTTCCGATTGATTTGCCCATATTATGAGAAAACCCCTATAAGAATCGAAAAGTAATCGTAGTTCCGTTCTTTCTTTTCCGCAAAATCTTTTATAAGGACAGACTTCTCTATTAAATAAAGTTTTAGTTTTCCGTCTTCAAATTGCCTGCCGCATAGCCCGTTAAACGCTTTTAAAATCTCTTTTACGTAACCGCCGGCTTTCATAAAGACTATAACCTGAGGCCTAGGAATCTTATCCGAGATGAACTTTATTTCGTTTTCTATTTCGGTTAAATCTTTTTTCACTGGAACCGATATTAAAACCGAACTGTTTTTAATAATATAAGGTTCTCCTATTAATCCTAAAGAATAATGGAAAGAAGAAACGCCGTTTACTATTTTTATGTTAATTCCATTTTCCTCGCGATTTAAAACTTCCTGTATAGCATTGTGCAGTCCCCAGTATGTGCTGTAAAACATAGGGTCGCCCAGCGTAACATAAGAACAGACGCCGTCGCTGAGTTTTTCGATTATTTTAACGGCGTTTTTCATATATAGAACTTTATTTCTTCCCATTGAAAGTTTCATTTCCACCTCTAACGGAATAAGCCTGTTTTCGGGGAAATCCGATATGCCCGCAAATTTAAGGGCATTTTTTATAATATCGTAAGCTATTCTATTTTTTCCTCCGCAAACGTCGGGATAGAATATAAAATCGCTTTTGATGAGCGTGTTAACCGCTTTTACCGTTATCAGTTCAGGGTCTCCGGGACCTACTCCTACGATAAATAATTCTTTTTTAATCATTTTCGGTTTTCCCGGAATTTTCTATATTTACGTCGTCATGCGTATTTTCCGCATTTTCTTTTTTACCGGTTTCAATCGCTTTATTTCTTATTTTCACGCTTGGCATATCCGCATTATGTTCCCGTTCTATCTTGAAAGTAAGGGTTCTGCCGCGGACGGAGCGGGAAGTTTTCGTATTCGTATTCGGATTAGACGCCTTAATAGACTTTATAATTTTAATTATATATATCTGGTTCAATGCCTGAAAATACGAATCTTCCTTAACGGATTTCAATCTCGACACGTTAACGGAAATAATTTCGTGTTTTATTTCTATGTTGCCATATTCTTTCAAACCGTAATCCTTAATAAACGTCAAAACTGCGTTTAACGAATCTATCGTTATAACGTTAATAACTATCGCGCCTTTATTCTTTAAAATATGAAGGGATTCTTTTAAAATTTTTTTCAAATCCTTGCCGCCTCCTCCGCCTATAAATATCGAATCGGCCTGTCCCGCTTTTACCGCCTGTTTCAATGCGTCGGGAAGTTCGCCTAAAATAGGCTCGATATTATGCCTTCCGAATCTCTTTATATTATTTTTAAGATTGTCTATCTTAAATTTATTTTTATCTATTGAATATACGAATCCTTTATGCGCTATCGCGGACGCTTCTATGCTTATGCTTCCGCTGCCGCACCCGGCATCTATAATTACCGAATCGGCTTTCAAATCCATTAAAGACAGGCTTACTGCCCTGATTTCTTTTTTTGTCGGTTCTCCCGCCGAATGAATATATTTATCGTCGTCTATCCCTAAAACAAGGCTCTTAAGCTCGTCGCCGGAAGCCGGAGCGGCACTTTTTTTATTCTTACCGGTTAATACGACTATATTTTTTTTACCGCTTATATCTTCTAAAATTTCTTTTGTAAAGCTTTTATAAATTTTTTCATTTTTGGTGCATAATTCGGTCAGCGCGTAAAAATCGAATTTTTCTAAGAAACCGCTTTCTTCAAGTTCGGTATATATCTTATTGGGGGTATTTACGTCGTCCGTATATATGCCTATTGCAGGCTTTCCGGAATATAAAGCTTCGTATATATTTTTGAAATCCCTCCCGTGCAGGCTTATTATTAAGGCCTCGGTCATAGGAATTTTTAATTTTGAAAAACCTGCCTGCATAAAACTGACTGCCGGGTAAACTTCTATAAATCTTTTTTCGTTTTCTTTTAAGAGGCTTAATATAGTTCCGCCGACCCCGAAAAAATTAGGGTCTCCATTCGCCAGAATTAAGACGTTCTTTTTACCGAGGCTTCCTTTTATATAATCGGTTATAAATTTTATTTTGCTGTCGTAAAATATTGCGGCATTATTTAAACGGGTTATGTTTCCGTTGTTTTCGAATATTATGCTTTTATTTATTGAAGAAATTTGCTCTCTTACCCATAAAAGCAGGCTTAAATCTTCTTTTTTAGCAAAGACGGCGTCGAGCCGGTTTTTTTTATCGGTAAATAAGTCGAGGATTTGTTTTTTTGCCGCTTCTAAAAAACATGGAGATATGCCCAATATATGAACTTTTTTTGCCATTTATAAAGTTTTTATCCTCCTTTATTATATCTTAATACCGCGCCTTAATCCGCCCTGACTGCTTTAAGCGCCGTTCTTTTTACGGCGCTCCCCACGTAAGATATAAGAATAATCTCTATATTTACGCTTTCTCCTGCAGTTTTAGCTAAATTTTCTGCCGCAATTTTTAATATATTTTCAAAAATAATATCGGAATAAATTTTAAACTCGTCGGACGTTATATGGCTGAAAGCCTCTCTTGACGTATTTGCGTTAACGATAAGGCTATATATGCGTTCGTCCGGCCGGTTTCCGCTTTCGCCTTCGCTTCCGCATATGCTTTTAACCGTTTTTTTAACCGTTTCTCCAAGAAAGTTTAAATTTAGCCTGCTGTATTTAGCGTTTGTGTTTCTTGCGCCCTGCGCTATTTTTATAATTTTTCCGAACTGGCCCGCTAAAATAATATTTTTTATGCCTTTTTTTACTGCTTTTCTTATAGAATAAGTTATAAAATCGCCTATTTCTATAAAACTTTCCTGCGGCAGGTCTTTAATGATTTTTAATGCTATTTTTTCGCTGTATCTTCCCGGAGTATAAACGCAGGTATCTATCTTATTTTCCGATAAAAAATTTAAAGACGCTTTTATCGTTTCGAGCCATGCTTTAGCAGATACAGGCATAACATAACCGGTAGTGCCTAATATGCTGATTCCGCCTTCTATTCCGAGCCTCCCGTTCAGGGTCTTCTTTGCCGTCTCCTCTCCTTCCGGTATATATAATACCGAAATAAATATTTTATTATTTAATAAATCCGAACCCGACGAATCCTTGTTTATCTTGTTTATCCAAAAACATAACTCTTCTTTCGCGGCAAGCTCTATCATAGCAAAAGGTACTGGATTAACGGCCGGAAAGCCTGCTCTCACAGGCAAACCTGGCCTTGTCGCCCTGCCTACGCCTTTTGACGCCGCGAGTATCAAGGCGGCTGTTCCGTCTTTCAGCGGACATTTTATTATATTATAAACGGAAAATTTTTCATAATATTTTTTCAACCTTGCGATTTCGCTTTGAGCGTTTTTATTTATTACGGTAAAATCTGCGCATATTTTTATGCCGCCGGTTACGTCGTATTCGTCGCTTCCCGAATCTTTAACGGCAGAGGCTTTTGAAACAGCCGTTCCGTTTTCGTTCATTTGGTATTTTTCCAATTCGGCGATGTTTAAATTCGCTTCTTCGCCGCCCGGCATTTTAATTTTTATATCGAAAAATTTTTCCGTATCGAAATAATACCGTATCGACGCCTTTATAACGGCGGCACTCGTGCTTCCGGTAGAAAACCCTTTTCTCAATCTGTTTTTAATATCGATACCCGACCGATTTATTTCTCCGCTCATTTATTTTTTTATTCTTGGCCCGTTTTATCTTTAGTACTATGCTTAAAACGACGTCCCTACGGTAAAATTAACCCCGCCTGCCGGCCAGTAAGGCTCTCTCGTAAGTATGAAACCGTAGGAAAAGCTTATAGGCCCTATAGGAGACAAATACATTATACCCGCTCCGGCAGATTTATACAATGCAAGCGGCCTTATATCCTGAGTATCCAAAAATACGTTGCCCCCGTCCTGAAAAACAAAAAAATTAATATTATTATAAACCGGAATATTAAACTGTAAATTATAATTTTCCATAACGTCCCCGCCTATAGGATAATTGTAAGGATTGAGATTCACGAGGCCGATAGAATCCTGGGGGAAACCTCTTACCGTAGTCCTGCCTCCCAAAAAAAATCTTTCGTTTATAGGCACCTGAACCGTCGGCGAAAGAGGCTTTATGTAGCCGAAGCGCAAGGAGTACAAAAAAGTAGTACCGTAAATAAAGGGTATGTATTCTTCGGTATGAAAAAAAATCTTAAAAAAATTAACCTGCGAATCTATTAAAAAATCCGAATATGTAAATCTTAACGTCGTCAAATTTCCGGAGGTCGGGTTAAATATGTTATTTTTAGAATTATATATAACGGAAGCCGAAGTAGAACTTATCCTCGTAAAACCTATGTCTCTGGGCGTTATTTGCGCCCCGAGATTTAACCCCGAAAGATAGTCGTAAAACATTCCGTAAGAAAGGAGCCCTTTTAACCGGTCGTTAAACCGCCTTATAAGAGAAACCGAGCCTCCTTCTTTACGCATAGTATAATTAAGGGTAATTATATCCGTATCCAGTCCCTGAGCGTTAAAAGCCAGCCCTCTGTAATTATATATTGCACGGTCGTAATAGTTTAAAAGAAGGTTGGTATATATAGCGCTTTTAGAAAAGCGCGCGGATAGAGACTTGCCCGTTCCGAAAAGATTGTTGTTTTCGAGCTGAATAAAACCCTTATATCTAGTATATGTGCCGTAGCCTGCGCCGAAGCTTAAATCTAAAGGTTTTGCGTCTTTCACGCTGACCGTTATGTTTTTATCGGGCTTTATATTGCCGGGATTATCGACTTTAATGCTCACGGAATTGAATATTCCCGCCCTATAAAGCCTGTTCTGCGTATCTATTATTTTTTTCTGGCTGTAAAACTGCCCTTTTTTAAAAAGCAGAAGGCTCTTTATATAATATGTTTTAGTGACGGTATTTCCTATGATTA
>JAKAKK010000035.1 GCA_021813525.1 bacterium | reverse complement strand
GTTTCACCCGGAAAACCGCTTATTATATCCGTGCCTATCGAAGCATCTTTAATTTTTTCGGTTATTTTTGCCGCAAGGGAAGCATAATCTTTAAAAGAGTAGTTCCTGTTCATAGATTTAAGTATTTTGTCGGAAGCGCTCTGAAGGGGAATATGAAAATGGTTTCTGATTTTTTTAGAAAGCGAAAATATTTTTATTATATCGTCGTCTATATAGACGGGGTCTATGGAACTCAGCCTTATTTTTACGTCATTTTTCAGTTCTTCTATCGATGCAAGCAAAGTTTTAAGCTTCATATTAGAGTTTTTATCGTTATATGAACCTATATTGACTCCGGTCAAAATGACTTCTTTGCGTCCAAGCCTGCCGAGTTCTTCTATCGAATTTAAAACGCTTTTTACATCCAAAGACCATTTTACAGGCCTTGCTTTAGGAATTATGCAGTAGGAACATTCCAAATCGCATCCCTCCTGTATTTTTAAATATGGTCTCGTTCTTTTTTGATTCAGCGCGATATCCGGAAATCTTTGCGATGAGATTTTTAAAACCTCGGTTTTTTGAATATTGTCCATCAGCTTTATGCCCGGTATCCCAGAAAATTTAATTTTATTAAGCTGTGCCGAACAGCCTGTTAATAAAAGGCGGCTGCGCGGATACTTTTTCCTTATTTTCCTAATTATTTTATCCGTTTCCGTATCGGCTTTTTCCGTAACGGTGCAGGTATTGACTAAAAAAAGGTCTATATTGCCGCCGGAACCGCGGAAGTCCACGACGTTTATGTTCATACGTTTAAATATCTCCTCAAACTGCGACGATTCGAACTGGTTAAGCTTGCAACCCGAAGATATTACGGCGCAGTTTATGTAACCGCCTTTGCCGCTTAAGAATTCGATATCGTTTTCGCTTAACTGCATTAACCGCATTATGTTATCGTCGGCGGTTTTAATATCCGCTTTCGTATTTATATTTTTCATTCTATAATCCCTCCGCCTATTACTTTGCTCCCCGAATATAAAACGGCGGATTGTCCCGGGGTAATAAATTTAACTTTGTCGTCGAATACGATTTTAACGGAACCGTCTTGAGACACGGATGCCCTGCACCTATAGCCGGGCGACGAATATCTAATTTTTGCGGTCGTTTTCATTTCATGCAGCCTGTTTTTATCTTCGGGATTTATAAAATTAAAATCTTTAACCGTTAAAATTTCCGAGAAGCAGTCTTCCAAATTTCCGACGATAATTTCATTATCTTCGGCGGAAATTCGAACGACGTAAAGAGGGTTCTTAGATGAAATGCCTAATTTTTTTCTCTGTCCTACCGTATAATTAAAAATACCGTTATGCTCGCCGATTGTTTCGCCTTTTAAATTTTTTATAAACCCTTTATTTGAGGAATCGTCGGAAAGATTTCCGGAGAGTTTTTTTATAAATCCGGAGTAATTTTTATCCGGAACGAAACATATTTCTACGCTGTCTTTTTTGCCGGATATTCCGCCGAACCCGGCATCGTATGCAATTTTTCTAGTTTGCGGCTTATTTAAATTGCCCACGGGAAACATTATTTCTCCAAGATTTTCCTGCGATAAATTATAAAGAACGTAAGACTGGTCTTTCGATAAATCTTTAGATTTCAAAAGAAAATATTTTCCCTCTTTATTCCTTGTTATTCTCGCATAGTGTCCCGTCGCAAGAGATACCGCACCCAATTCTTTTATTCTTTTAAGAAGCAGGTCGAACTTCATAACGCAGTTGCATAAAATACAAGGGTTGGGAGTTTTTCCTCCGAGATATTCCGAGACGAAACGGTCTATTACCGCCGTTTTAAATTCGTTTTCAAGGTTTATTACGAAATGGGGTATGCCTATTTTTACGCAAACCCTTTTTGCGTCGATTATATCTTCCGTACTGCAGCAAGTCTTTAAGTCCGCCGAAGCGTTAATATCTTTAGAAATTAAGTGCATGGAAACGCCTATTACGGAATACCCTCTGTTTTTAAGAATTATGGCGCTAACCGAACTGTCCACGCCGCCGGACATTGCCACGGCTACGGTTTTGTTAGATTTTATAAGCATATTTTATCGGCAGTTTATTTTTTTATACGGAATTAGTCCTTAATTTTAATACGCCTTTTTTTATGGCGCTGACCGCATAATCTATATCGTCCTCTTTAGTAAACCTGCCTATGCTGAATCTTATAGCCGATTCTATTCTTTTAGCATCGTATCCGTGAGCTTTTAAAACGTGGGATAAGGAAACGGCTCCGGCATTGCATGCCGAACCGGCGGAGGCGCTGATTCCGTAAAGGTCGAGGTTGAAAAGCAGGGTTTCCGATTTTACCCCGTCGAAAGATACGTTAATAGTATTTTTAAGCCTGTTAACCGGATGGCCGTTAAGCCTTATGCCTTCTATGCCGTAAAAAAGCTTATCTAAAAAAATACTTCCGAGATTATTTATTCTGTTTAATTCTTCGTTCATAACGTTTTTTAGAATATTTAAGCCTTTTGCCATCGAAACTATGCCGCCTATGTTTTCCGTCCCCGCCCTTAGCCCGCGTTCCTGATGCCCGCCGTGTATTATGGGGTCTATGTTTGTCCCTTTTTTCACGTATAAAGCTCCGCAGCCTTTTAACGCATAAAACTTATGTCCAGAAAAACTGCATAAATCTAGAGGAACGTCTTTGAGGCTGAAATTGCTTTTTCCGATAACCTGGACTAAGTCGCTGTGAAAAAGCACGTCTTCCTTGACTTTTTTTACTTCTTCAAATATTTGTTTTAAGGGAAATATCGTACCGGTTTCATTATTGGCGCCCATTATAGATATCAGAACGGTATTTTCCTTTATGGAGGACAGCAGGTCTTCCAACAGCAGTCCGCCAAATTCGTTTACGCCTA
>JAKAKK010000073.1:12764-15255 GCA_021813525.1 bacterium | reverse complement strand
TTTCAAAAGACGGGTTTTCGGTTGTAGCTCCGATTAATATGAGGCTTCCTTCCTCTACCGAATGGAGAAGCAGGTCCTGTTGCGACTTATTGAAACGGTGAATTTCATCTATAAAAATCATCAGCGGTTTTTTGTAATGCTTAAAGCTGATATTTGCCTTATCTATAATTTCCCGCAGTTCTTTAACCCCGGAAGAAACGGCGGAAATCTTGTAAAACTCGTAACCGGCGGCGTTTGCTATAATACCGGCAAGCGTAGTTTTTCCGCTTCCCGGCGGCCCCCAGAGTATCATCGAGCGGATAAATCCGGAATCGAGCATATTCTTTAAAGGTTTGTCTTTGCCGAGAATATGCGTCTGGCCGATAAATTCAGGCAGAATTTTTGGCCTGAGCCTTTCGGCAAGCGGCGGCAAAAAACCGACCGCATTTTCTTCGCGCATATTACCGCCGTTATTATTGTCGAATAAATCCATATTTATATATTACCATAAGATATGGTAATATATAAATATCGTAAAAACCGTAACAAAATATAAAAAAATATAAGAATATACCGGAGGGTTTAAATGAAAAAGATAAAAATGGAAGTCGGCGGCATGACCTGCGAACACTGCGTCGCAAGAGTCAATAAATTCGTAAAATCGGTAAACGGAGTTACGGATGTAAATACAAGCTTAAAGGAAAATACCTCGTATATTACCGCTAAAGACGATACGACGGTAGAAGCGGTAAAATCTGCCGTTGAAGAGGCCGGGTATAAGCCCGGAAAATATGAAGTCGAAGAAATCTAATAATATATAAAAATTTCTAAAATCGGGATTTTGGGAACGGCAGACTGCGGGCCAAAAACATTTTTGTATGATATAATTATATTTCATTTCATGATAACGGGGGTCTAAGAAAATTCATATGGATATTAAAACGGTTAAGGCGGTAACGGCCGACGTGCTTATCGTAGGCGGAGGGCCAGCCGGAATGATGACGGGAATAACCGCCGCCCAGTTCTGGCCCGATAAAAAAGTTCTTGTGGTTAGAAGGGAATTCGATGCCGTAATTCCTTGCGGAATTCCGTATATTTTCGGAACGCTTCACGGAACCGACGAAGACATGGCCGGAAGACTCCCCTTAGTTGCCGCGGGCGGCGAGCTTTTAATAGGCAATATTATAGATATAAACTTAAAAAACCGCACGGCTTATATGGAAGCAATACCGCCAGACCTTCCTTTTGAAAACAAGTCGGATAAAATAGAAAATTCAAAAGAAGTTACCGAAATTAAATTCGACAGGCTTGTTTTGGCGATGGGAGGAGAAAATTTTATTCCAAATATTAGAGGCACCGGGCTTAAAGGCGTTTTTACTATACAAAAAGATTATAACTATTTGGAAAGCTTATTTAACGACCTTATCCCTAAAGTTAAAAGGCTTGCGATTATAGGCGGCGGATTCATAGGCGTGGAGTTTGCCGACGAAATTAGGAAATTAGGCATAGAAGTGCATATAATAGAAATGCTTCCTAATCTTCTTCAGGTTTCGTTCGATAAAAACGTCTGCGTTAGAATCGAAGAAATATTGAAATCGAGGGGGGTTAAAATACACACAAACTCTCAGGTTCAAGAAATTTTGTCCGACGGGTCCGGCAAAAACGTAAAAGGACTTGCGATAAAAGATAAAGACGATATTGAAGTCGATGCCGTATTGATAGCCATAGGAGTAAGGCCTAACGTAAAACTTGCCGAAAAAATGGGATTAACGCTTTCAAGATCTGGAGGAGTCTGGGTCGATGCATTTCAGAGAACCAGGGAAGATAATAAAATATTTGCGGTAGGAGACTGCGCTCATAAGCAGGATTTTTTTACGAGAAAGGCAAATCATTCCATGATTGCTTCCGCGGCCGCCGCGGAAGGCAGGATAGCGGGCATGAACTTGTTTAATCTGCGTTTATCCAGATATAATGCGGGGTCGGTATCGGTTTACTCAAGTGAAATCGACGGACTTGCTTTCGGCGTAGCAGGTTTGACGGAAGCTCAGGCCGTTGCCGAAGGATTCAACATACTTATAGGAGAATCGAGGCTTCCCGACCACCATCCGGCTTCGATGCCCGGTACCGTCGAAATATATTGCCGTTTAATATTTTCAAAAGATTCTTTGCAGTTGCTCGGAGGTCAAATTACGGGCGGTTCTACCACGGGAGAATTAGTCAATACTATAGGTCTCGCTATTCAGATGCATGCAACTGCTACGGACATAGCCACTATGCAATTCGGAAGCCAGCCGAGGCTGACCCCTTCCCTCCATCCTATGGTAGCGGCAACCGGAGACGCTTTAAAGAACGATATCGTTTAATTTTGCTTTGCGCATTACGCGATTGCCTTGTATTTATTCCGCAGGTTTCATCGGGATATTAAAAAACGCTTGACATTGCAGTATTTTTTTTCATATTATAATGATAATGATTTTTATTATCATTAATATTAATTTTTTAACTTAAAAGG